>NZ_PQLP01000029.1:0-37881 GCF_002918965.1 Acinetobacter sp. ACNIH3
AAAGTGCATAATCAATTGCTTGCTGTTTAAATTCTGGACTAAAGCGTTTAGCCATTTCTTGTATCTCCAAAGTTAACGTTACGTTATCTTTAGAGGGAAGTGCTGTCCATTATTTTGGCTAGGATCAGACATTCCCAACACACACTTTGTGGGAAGAATGGTAAGTTCATATTTACTTTCGTGCCAGGTACAAACTGATGCTGCCCTGCCTTCACTTCAAACTTGCCACCAGTGGTTGACAAAATTCCCGCACTACTGATTTCAATCTGTGACCCGCCCGCGGTTAGTACAATCTTTTTGGCCGCAGTAATTTCGATCTGATCTTCAGTAGAGATAATTTTGATACCTTTACGCGCAATAGCATCTATTTCATCTCCTTGTGCCTGAATCTCGACTTTGCCTTTACCTGCATATAAGCGTGCTCCGTCTTGCGCTGCGAACAGGCTTAGTTTCTGGCTGGCATGGGCAATCAAAGATTGTTGTGTACTCAGGTTAATACTCTCTCCTGCAATGTGGCTGATTTGACCAGCAGCAGATAGATGAATGTCCTGCTGGGTACTCAGCGCAATCGATTGTGGTGCCGTTAGGATCATGATTGCCTGTTTAAAGGCAGCAGCTTTTTTCTGATCCTGTTGTTCAATCTGCTCAATCAGGCTTTTTAACTTCTCAAAAATTTCCACTGGATCAGTTTGCTGATTTTTAGCCACATCACTGAGCACCTGACTCATCTGTAGAGCTGATTGAAGCTGGCTTTTCGCTGGTTCAGCTTCCATATGTGAACCCCTTGCAACCTGCTGTTTGTGGGTCGAAATCAGTAGACCTTCACCTGCCCGTATTGCCCCCCACTGGTCTGTTCTCAGCTCAAATCCCTCTCCACG
This sequence comes from Acinetobacter sp. ACNIH3, assembly GCF_002918965.1. Taxonomy (NCBI): domain Bacteria; kingdom Pseudomonadati; phylum Pseudomonadota; class Gammaproteobacteria; order Moraxellales; family Moraxellaceae; genus Acinetobacter; species Acinetobacter sp. ACNIH3. The sequence continues at coordinate 879 of NZ_PQLP01000029.1, forward strand.
CCTCTCACTTTCAGCCTGTTCTTTCGGATGGCTCAAATCACCCAGGTTAAGTTGACTCGCAGCATGGCTGCTATGCAACTGTGCACTGATCTGTCCGGTGGTATCATCAAAACGTAACTGGTTAAAACCTTCTCCTTGCACTTCTTGAGAGCGAATACCACTAAGTTTTTGGGTCTCTGGTAAGCGTCCTTTCTTGTCAAATTTTGTTGGTGAACGCTGACCTTCATGAATTCGGCCCACCACAAAAGGCCGGTCAATATTGCCATCAAAAAAGTCGACCACAACAATCTCACCAATACGTGGCAAGAAGCGCACACCATAACCTTCCCCTGCCCAAGGCGTGAGAACATCTACCCAGGCCGAGTCAGCATCACTGTCATTCGTTCCGGCTCCATTATCATGGGTATGATCGTCCGGACGGGTGAATAAAAACCGGATTTTGATGCGTCCCCATTCATCCACATAAATGTCTTCACTTTCTGGCCCTACTACTTTTGCCCGTTGCGGGCAGGCTGGTGGTCGATGCAATAAAGGCTGATATTCAGGAACCAAAGGAATATTGCGACGTTGTAAGACTAAATGATTGGCCTGGCGCTCATCAGCATCTTTAACTTCTGTCAGCTGCCACTGGCTTTGCTGGATTAAAGCATTCACCTGTGCATTCAGGTCTTTGGGTAGATTATTCTGGTTATAGAATTGCTTGGAAAGAATCAGAAATTCTTTATCGGCTACCTGATGCTGGTCAATTTCTGGATGCTGATCTAGTCGGAACCAGTAACCGACTTGCGCATCACGTACAGTGGATGTTGCTAAAAACTGCTTGGCCTGCGCATCATAAAAATGTTGCAGGTTCTGGTTAACTTTCTCAATTTGCGCATTTGATGCTGACGTAGCCTGGTCTTCATGCTTGAGGTCAGTAACCCATGCCGGACTGATATGCCACGCCTGTTCCAGTCCCAGACAGGCATTATCCTGAGTTTCACTATGCTGATGCCTGCTTTGTACTGAGCATGCACCTTCTTCCTGATTCAAGCGATCAGCATGCCAGCGCTGGATATGTACAGCAGTCGGCTGTAATTTTCGCTCTGCAATAAAGCTGGTCATGCTATCTGCCTGTTCGGTAGCACTAGAACGATGGAAACGGATTACCCGGCGGCTTAGAGCCTGATATTGGCTATTATCATCAATCAATCTGAGTTTCTGTGCTGTAATCGGTGCAGAGGAATGTAGGAGCAATAGCTCAGATTCATCAATCAGCCAGTTAATACCTTCACTGCGCCATAAACGGGTTAAAAATTCATAGTCAGTTTCATTTGACTGCATACTAAAAGGACGCACATCATAGGTCTGCTGCAAACCGGATAAATCCAGCTTGAGTGCAGCCGCAAATAATGGGCTTTTACTCTGCCATTCCTCAAATAATATTCTGGTAATATCGCGGACACTTTTGCCCATAAACACACGGCTATTCCGGCGTTTGTGCCAAAGTGAAGTGGCATCTTCCAAAGTAAGTTTATAAAGCGTTAATGCGCCATCACTTTGCCCCTGAGCTGCCTGGGTAATAATGCCTGAACTGCGAAAAAGCTGCCCCTGGTCTGTTACCTGATCTACCGCGACCTGTTTACCTATGAAGCTTTTGAGAGGAATCAGAGCATTGCTAGATAAACAAATAAGTTCAATCTTCAACCCTTGATTGAGCACATGCTGTCCATCAATACGCTGCAGAAAGATTTCCGAATTAAGCTGTTGATTAGAAAACTGAATATGTAAAGCGCGTTTCTGTGCGCTTAATCCCAATTGTTCGAGTATTTGAGCAATAGAATTTCTGATCATTTTTATTTTTATGCTTATTTTTTCGGCATTATAATAAATTTAATTGATTAAGCCTAGCCAGTTTGGTCTGATGGATTTGCTTCAATTATTCTCTGACCAGAGAAAATATGTTTGCTTGCTAAAGAGATGAGCTTTTTTAAACTTTATCTTTCTAGAATCAAGTTATTATTGTGAAATAGGCTTCACGCCCAGAAAGTATTGATTAATCGAAGCAGGGCAAATGATTCAGCTCATCTGCCCAACACGTTATTACCCTTTCTTTACCAGATAATGAAACTCTTTATTGCCATTTTCATCCAGGCGTTCTTCTTGTAACAGTAATTCATGCCCCAAGTGCATACAGAATTTTGGAATATCCCATGAAGTCGAATTATCCGTTGCAAACACCTCAACCACATCACCTGACTTGGACTTACGAATCGCCTGATGCAGCATCATCACAGGTTCTGGACAGCGTAAACCGCGGGTATTTAGTTGCAGGCTAGGAGTAATTTCAGCTTCAGACATCGGCAGGCTCAGGAGAGAAAGACCAGGTTATTTTAACATAAACATGTGTCTGTACCCATGACTGGCTTTATTGTCATTTTCGTTTTAAACAGTTGACTGCGACAGTCACGGTCGCCTTAAATAATTGCAATAGACAACTGCATTTTCTGCGGTATGATAAAATTACATTTTTTTAGATATTAAGAGTTTTTAGGAAAGATCATGCACGAGGAATCAGGCCCGTCGTGGGGTATGCGCGGCTTACGCAAATGGCTGGGAACCGCTCCCGAAACTCGCGACGAACTGCTAAAACTAGTACAAGATTCACGTCGATTTCTAGAACCCGATACTGTAGCGATGCTAGAAGGCGTACTCGACCTTCCAGCGACCAAAATTCGTGAAGTGATGACACCACGCACTTCCATGATCAGCTTACAGGAAGATGACCAGCTTCTTGATATTCTGCATGTTTTGGTAGAATCAGCGCATTCGCGTTTTCCCGTATTTTCATCAGATCAGCCTGATAATGTGGTGGGTATTTTGCTTGCCAAAGACTTGCTGCCTTTCCTGACCGAACCGACTTCTAAGGTGGATATCCGTGCCTTAATGCGCCAGCCACTGTTCGTACCTGAAAGTGCACGTTCAGATCAGGTTTTGCGTATGTTGAAAAATACCCAGACCCATATTGCAGTCGTAATTGATGAATATGGCTCCACTTCTGGTCTGGTGACATTAGAAGACATTCTGGAAGAGATTGTTGGTGAAATTGAAGATGAACATGATATTGCTGATGAAGAAGCATTGTATATTGTTCCCGACAATGATCCGACCACAGCCAATACCTGGATTGTGCAAGCACTGACTCCAATTGAGCATTTTAACAATATGCTCGATGCCGACTTTTCTGATGATGAAGTAGAAACCATGGGTGGCCTGTTATTGCAGGAAATCGGCTTGGTGAGCGATTTAGAAGGTCAGGTGATTGAGCTTGGAAATTGGATCTTTACCATTCTGGAAGCGGATGCCCGTTCTATTCATTCGATTCGGGCTGTGCGCCAATGAGGGCACATTTCGACAAGTTGTTGAAGCTGTCTGAAAGTTCTGAGCAACTTCCACTGATTTATCCACTGCTGCTGTCTTTATTTTCCGGTGCCATCTTCAGTTTTGCACTGGCGCCGTACCACTATTGGTGGTTGGCCATCCTGTCTCCGGCGCTGCTTTATGCTTGTCTGCGTAAACGCAGTGCCAAACAGGCTTTTGGTATTGGCTGGGCTTATGGCATTGGTTTATGGTTTGTTGGTGCATTCTGGTTGTATACCTCGATCCATGAATATGGTGATACCAGCTCATTCCTTAGTGTCGTGATGATTCTGATCATGGCCTTGGTCATGGGTCTATTTACCGCAGTACAGACCTTTATCTACCGTCGCTTCTTTCCGGAAACCCCTCTGACCTTTGCGCCATTGTGGGTACTGTTTGAATGGGCGAAGACTTGGGTCTTTACAGGTTTCCCATGGCTATTTGCCGGCTATGCCTTTACCGAACGTTTGCTGGATGGCTATGCGCCACTCTTCGGTGTGTTTGGCGTATCCTTCGTGGTGATCATACTGGCTTGTGCTTTGGTTGAGATTCTTAATCGTCGTGTGTTCTGGGCAATCCCATCCCTGCTGCTTTTGCTGGGTGCCTGGGGAGCTTCGCAACTGACTTTTGTGGAACAGAAAGAAGGCACTAAGCCACTCAGCGTGTCTCTGATTCAGGGTAATATTCCACAAGATTTGAAATGGTTGACTGAATATCAGGTTAAAACCCTGCTGATCTATGCCAATCTGACCAAGACCGAATGGGGTCGTGATTTGATCGTGTGGCCAGAATCTTCGATTCCGATGTTTCAGGCCGATATTCCTGATTTCCTAGATGCGATGAAAGCACAGGCAGAGAAATCCGGAAGCTCCTGGGTTACTGGTATTCCTTATTGGGATCTGAAAGAATCCCAAGCCGAAGGCACACCTAAGTATTACAACAGCATCATGGCCATCGGTGATGAAGCCAGTGGGCTATATAAAAAACAGCGCTTGGTGCCATTTGGTGAATACATCCCACTTTCCGGCGCGCTCAGCTGGGTACTTCCCGCTTTGCAAAATGATCCATCTATGAGCGGTTTTTCTCGTGGGGCAAATGATCAGCAACCGCTAAATATCAAAAATCAGCATCTGGGCTCTGCGATTTGCTATGAAGTCGCTTATCCGAATCTGACCCGTCGCAATGCCAGTCAAAGCGACTTTCTGGTAACGGTATCTAATGATGCCTGGTTTACTGGAACTGCTGGACCGCAGCAACACCTGCAAATGGTGCAAATGCGGGCCAAGGAAAATGGTCGCTGGTTTATCCGTGCGACCAATACCGGTGTAACCGCCTTTATTGATCATAATGGTCATATCGTGAAACGTGCGCCTATGGATCAAGAAGCGGTATTACGCGGTGAGTTGCCAGCAATGCAGGGTGAAACGCTGTATACGAAACTGAGTGACTGGCCTGTACTGATTCTCTCAACCCTGCTGTTATTACTTGGATGGCGTTTCCGCCCACGTAAAGTGGATGTCAGCTTTAAGTCGAGAAGATAATTTCTTAAGTTCCCTCTCCTGAGCTAATTTTAAAGCACTGCTTTTTAAATTAGCGCAAGTGAGGGTTAGGGAGAGGTAAATTTTTACCCTCTTCTCTTGCAAAGCAGTGCTTTTCATCTCCCAGAGGGAGAGGAAGTTTTATGCAATATTTTAAAAATAAAAACCGAGGCTTATGCCCCGGTTTTTTTTATTGGAAAGATAATTAAATCTGTACAGCAAGATAGGACATCATACTGGCCAATGATAGCATCGGCAGAAAACGGTAGAGCTGAACCACGCCACGCTCAAAGGATGAAATTTCTTCCTGTTTCACCTCCATGACGCTGGCTTTTAATGCCGACCAGAAGCACAAAGCTAACAAGCTGCTCATCAGACTCAGTGCAAAGAAACCTACCATGATCTGGCTGCTACCTTCCGTGCTTTGCCACAAATGCAAAACTGCTTGGCTCACCGGAAGAATGCTTAGAACCAAAAAGACAGATTTCAGCATTGTCCAATGAAACTGATTTATTTCATCTCTTATAATTAATGCTTTCATACCCATCTCCTTTGGCCGAATTTGTGCCATAGAAATCATTATGAGCTTTTTTATGGAAATGAAAAGTCTATATTTATTCATATTTTACGATAATTGTAATCGATAAACATGGGAATACTTCTTATTATGACTATCAAATAGAATGGATTATAAAATTAATTTTAAATTCATGTATTTAGATTATATTTATGTATTAAGAGTTATTATCACTTCACTTAGTATTGAGATACCCAATTAAATGAAGTGATATATTCCATAAAGAAGAAATTTATAATGATTCTCAATTAAGGCTGATAATAAATATCCGCATCTGTGCCTTCACCGCCAGACTGGCCATCAGCACCAAATGAATAAAGGTCAAATGAACGTCCATCCGTACCAGGAATGACATATTGCAATTCATTATCCCAACTGTCTTTCGGATAACCGCCTTTGACATAGCCACCCGGTAACCAGTTTTTTGCAGATGCAGGTTTGTTGACTAAAGCATCTAAACCACCTTCCTGCATACTTGGATACTTACCATTATCCAGCTTGTACTGGTCCAGAGACCCGGCCACGCTTTGCAGTTTGATCACTGTAGTATCAACTTTTGCCTTCTCACCACGGCCCATCACGTTAGGTACGATCAGTGCAGCCAATACGCCCAGGATCACAATCACGACCATTACTTCGATCAGGGTAAAACCCGAAGCATGTTTGATACGCGTCATACCTGAGCCTGTTTTTAAAGAATCTGGCTGTTCATTCATCATCTCAGTCCTTTTCACTCCATGTCTCTCATTGCTTAATTTTGAAAATCTGTTTGGGCTTATAATTGGAATTCTACCCACACTTTATTTAAATCATATTATTCATATTCACAATTGGCAGCATCACCGCAATTACGATTACTAACACAATACTTGCCATCAGCACCAGCATAAGAGGTTCCAGCAAAGCCAGTAACGTCGAAATCAGTGTGGTCACTTCACGGTCCTGCATGGTTGATGCCCGGTCCAGCATCCGGTCTAGTTCCCCGGAAGCTTCACCACTTCGAATCATTTGTACCATCATCGGTGGGAAATAACCACTACGCTCCAGCTGGGTCGCCAGGTTGCCGCCTTCAGTCACCTTTTCTGCTGCCAGATTAACGGCATCACGAATGACCCAGTTATTGCTGACCGCCGCACCAATCTTTAAGGCATCGACCAGCGGTACCCCAGAACGAGTTAAAATGGACAGGGTACTGGCAAAGCGTGCCGCATTAATCCCACGTGATAGTTTGCCAAATAGCGGTAATTTCAAGGTCAGGCGGTCAAAAGCATAATGTCCTGCGGTGGTGCGTAGAAAACGCACCAGCAGGAAAATAGCAACGGCACTACCAGCCAACATGAAAGGCCAAGCCATCCGGATAAAGTCACTGGCTTTCATCAACGCGACCGTGATCCATGGCAAAGCATCTTTGCTCTGGTCAAAGGTTTTGACAATGTCTGGAACGACATAGGTCATCAGGCCCATCACAATGGCAAAGGACATCAGCAGCAGAATAATCGGGTAAATCATCGCACCCTGAATTTTTTTCTGCATGGCAAAGCGGTTTTCGGTATAGTCCGCCAGCTGGTCCATAATCAGGTCCAGATGTCCGGAACGTTCACCGGCAGCAATGGTTGCAATATACAGTTCCGGAAAGCGGCCGGATTGCTGCAAGCCCTGTGCCAGACTATGCCCTTCCAGCACCTTGGAACGCACCGACATCAGCAGATTCTGTACATGCACCTTTTCGCTTTGTTTACCGACGGCGCGAATGGCTTCTTCCAGCGGAATACCGGCGGCAACCAGAACAGAGAGTTGCCGGGTCATCAGTGCCAGGTCATAAGCTGTAAGGCTTTTTTCAAACCAGCGCGGCCGGTAATGCTTGTCCTTTTGCTCGACTGGATCAACAGACACCGGAATCAAGGCTTTGTCCCGAAGTTGCTGACGGATCTGACGTGCAGAGTCCCCTTCCAGTACGCCTTTTTGCTGCTTACCCGAAGCATCAAGCGCGATAAATTGATATGCTGGCATTGTAATGCTCTAATTTTCCAAAAATTTGCCCCAACGCAGTTGCGTCAGACCATCAAAATCATTCATATTCTTAGATATAAAATATCTGCTCACTCTAACACAACTGCCTTTTTAGCACGACGAAAATTCATCAGGATGTCTCACTTGCCCATCTCAGATCACCCAGCCTCAACTCCTTCAGTTTATCGTGTTCGTGTTGCTGTTCCTGTTCATCTGTTTGACTGTTTTGATTACAGTTTAAGTGCGGCACAATATCAGCAGGCTGAGGTGGGTGCGCGCGTGGCGGTGTCTTTCGGGCGGCAGAATCTGGTTGGGGTCATTATGGAAAAGCTACCGCCAGACACTCCGCTAGATTCCAGTTTTAAACTTAAAGAGATTACTGAATTACTGGATGACCGGGCACTCATTGATGACAAGGTACTGAATCTGCTGAACTGGTCAGCGCAGTATTACCAGTTCCCGATTGGTGAAGTGGTGCAAAGTGCCTTGCCAACCTTATTACGTCAGGGTAAGCCCTATAACCTGCTGGCCCGGAACTGGAAACTGTTAGATGACCAGGCAGAAGCCAAGGTGCGCCGTTCCGAGCGTCAGCAGGAAGCCTATAAAATTTTAAAATTGCATCCAGTCGGTACCACTGAAACTGTACTGAACCTGGCAGGGATCGAAACAGCTACCCTAAAAGCTTTAGAGAAAAAAGGAATTTGTGAATGTGTGCTGGAACCTCAGGATTTCAGCCCGCAGCCTGTTCAATTGGCACAAATGCCGCTTACAGCCAATCCGGAACAGCAGCATGCCATTCAACAGGTACTGAAATTTAAAAATAAATATCAAGCCTTTTTACTGGATGGTCTGACCGGCAGCGGCAAGACTGAAGTTTATTTGCAGATCATGGAAAAGGTGCTGAAACAGGGAAAACAGGTTTTAGTGCTGGTACCGGAAATTGGCCTAACGCCACAAACCATTAGCCGGTTCCAGTCACGTTTCCATTGTCATATTGCCTTGTTACATTCTGGTTTAAATGACTCGAAACGTCTGCAAGCCTGGCAAGCTGCAGAAACCGGTAAAGCCTCGATTGTGCTGGGTACCCGTTCTGCCATTTATACCCCGATGCCCAATCTAGGATTGATCATCCTGGATGAGGAACATGATCTGTCTTTTAAACAGCAGGAAGGCTTCCGTTATCATGCCCGAGATGTTGCGCTTTATCGCGGGCATTTGCAGCAATGTCCGGTGCTTCTGGGCTCTGCCACACCCAGCATCGATACGTATGCACTGGTTGCCAATGGCAAAATGCAGGTACTGGAACTTAACCAGCGTGCTGGTACAGCCTTAATGCCAAAGATTCATATTTTAGATTTAAAGGTGGCACAGAAACAGCATGGCATCAGCGTGCATCTGATTCAGGAAATACGCAAACGTCTGGAAAAAAAGGAACAGGTACTGGTATTCCTGAACCGCCGTGGTTATGCACCCGTTTTGATTTGTGACAGCTGTGGCTGGCAGGCACAGTGTCCAAACTGTGATGCCAATTTCACTGTACACCGTCAGCCATATCAACATTTGCATTGTCACCATTGTGGCACCCTGCACCGTATGCCGGATCATTGTCCAAGCTGCAATCATACTGAACTCAAAACACTCGGCATGGGAACCGGCAAGGTCGAAGAGCAATTGAATGAACTCTTTCCCGATCATGAAATCATTCGGGTAGATCGTGACTCTACCAGCCGGGTCGGTAGCTGGCAGAAAATCTATGACAAGATTCAGAAAAGCGAGCCGGCGATTTTACTCGGTACGCAAATGCTGGCCAAAGGTCACCATTTCCCCTATGTCACACTGGTCGCTATTTTAGATATTGATTCTGGTCTGCTCAGTGTAGACTTCCGTGCCACCGAACGCACTGCCCAACTGATTGTACAGGTGGCTGGTCGTGCCGGTCGTGGCGAGCACAAGGGTGATGTCTATCTACAGACCTTACGTCCTGATCATGCTTTGCTAAATACCTTGGTGACAGATAATTACCGGGCTTTTGCTAAACAGACCTTAGAGCAGCGTCAGATTGCCCGCATGCCACCCTATCGCTATGCGGTGATGATCCGTTGCGAATCACGTGATCAGGCATTAAATACAGAGTTCTTACAGAAACATGCTGCCTTCTTAAGGCAGTATCAGGACCTGCAACTGGAGATCTGGGGACCTATTCCCGCACCAATGGAACGCAAGGCGGGCCGTTACCAATCACATATGGTACTACTGTCTGCAGACCGTCCACGTTTGCACTATTATATCAGGGCATGGTGGCAAGCCATGCTGCAAGACAAGCCTTCCTCAATGAAGTTAAGCCTGGATGTCGATCCACAAGAACTGAGCTAATCCTGCAAGCTGCAATACGGAAATAAGATTTAAGGTTAAACATGTCGATACTGTTGCAAATTACATTAATTCTGGTGGCAGCATTGCTGATTGTACCAATCACCCGCTATTTGAAACTGCCAGCAGTGCTGGGTTATTTATTGACAGGCCTTGTGCTCGGTTCTGAAACACTGAATCTCATTACTGATCCCCAACTTCGTTCGATGCTAATGCAAATCAGTATCCTGTCTCTGCTGTTCTGGACGGGTTTACAACTACGGCCACAACGCTTCATCCAGATGCCTCATTCTGCCTGGATCTCAACTGCTGCACTGGTCTTGGGGTCAGGTGCCATTCTGAGCTTATGTTCTGCCATTTTTTTACAGCAAAGTCTCATCGCCAGTGTCGTCATTGGGCTGGCTGGCAGCCTGTCTGCGATGACACTCAGTATTCAACATCTGATGCGACAGGAGCAACTCGCGACTTCCCATGGTCAGCTCAGTTATATCAGTTTATTAATTCAAGCCCTGCTGCTGATTCCACTAATTGCCATTATTCCACTATTTTCCGGAGTAAGTTCGACTGAACATGGCGTGGCTTATTTTGCTGCCATTATGGCAACCTTTACCGGACTGTTCCTGTGTAACCGCTATTTGATGCAACCCCTGTATCGCTGGATTGCCAGAAGCAGCAGCCATGACCTGCATGCTTTGGTGGCAATTTTTGTAATCCTCGGCTTGTTGGTACTGATGCAGACACTGGGACTAACACTATATTTAGGGGCCTTATTTGCGGGAATTCTGCTGGCAGATTCCGATTTCAGACCACACGTCGAAAATGCCATTCAGCCTTTTCATGGCATATTGATCGGTTTGTGTTTTATCAGTATTGGCCTAGCGATTCAGCTAAGTGATGTTTTGCAGATGCCTGGATTGATCATTGGTGGCGCCGTGCTGATCATATTGAGTAAATTTGTGCTCAGTCTGGCTCTTGCCCGTTATTATCAAAATAGCTGGCGTACCAGCACCTTAACCGCAGTTAGCCTGGCCCAAGGCGGTGAGTTTGCTTTTGTGTTACTCACTATTGCAGTTACCCATACCATCTTAGATATCAGCTTGTTATCACCATTGCTATGCATGCTGGCGTTATCCATGTTAATGACACCAGCGCTCTACTGGTTGCTTGATCAACAAATCTTACCGCGATTAAATCGCTCGCATCATCTGGTCGCAGACTTTGATACCCAGGTAGAGCCTTTAGCCACTACACCAATTTTACTGATTGGTTTTGGTCGCTTTGGGCAAATCGTAGCGCGTGTACTTCATCAGCAAGGTCTGAGCTTTAGTGTAATGGACAATACGGTTGAAGCAAGCGAGCTACTCAGAGATCAAGCTATTCCTTTCTTTCAGGCAGATGCAACTGAAACCACGGCGCTACAACTGACAGATATTGCTTCCAAAGATCAGGTGATTGTCGCGATTGATGATATTGAGGATTCTTTGCTGATCGTACGTCATTTGTGCTGGAATTACCCTGATCTGAAATTGTGGGTACGCGCGCGTGATCGCCATCATGCACATTTGCTGCATGAACTGGGTGTGGAAAATGTTTTCCGTGAAACTTATCTTTCTGCTCTAGCGCTGACACAGTCATTACTGGCAGCAACCCATCAATCTGTAGAACTCGCTGAGCAGACAATTCTACAGTTCCGTCAGTATGATGAAACTTTATTAAAAGCAGAACAGCAGGCTGAATCTGGTTCTGAGTCATTATATGCTCAACACCACAGCAGCATGGCAGAGTTAAGCTACCTGTTCGAACAGGATCAACATCGTAAAAATGTAATAAATCCAATACAGAAGCAACAGAATGTCAACGGCACAGGAATTGATACCATAACAGATGATCTGTCATAACTTGTGTTTTACAATAGTGTCACCATTAAAGCAGGGTTATGGAGAATTTTATGTCTGATTTACGCCAACGCTTTTTTATTGAGGATAGCCCTGTTCGTGGTGAAGTAGTGCATCTTCAAGAAGCTTTACAAACAATTTTAGCGCAGCGCGACTATGCTCCTGCCGTACAAATCCTTTTGGGCGAGATGCTCAGTGCGACTGCCCTATTGGCAAGTACGTTAAAAATCAAGGGACGCATCAGTCTGCAGATTCAGGCTACTGGCACGTTTAAATGGGCGATGGCGGAATGTAACCATCGTGGTGAAGTGCGTGCGTTGGCTGATTATGAAGAAGATCCCCGTTTTCAGGTGGCAGAAGACAGCAGTACCGTTCTAAAAGCCCTGATCAGTCCTGTACTGTTTATCAATATTGAGCCTGAAGTCGGTGAGCGCTACCAAGGTATCGTACCACTGGATAAACATAATCTGGCGGGCTGTCTGATGCAGTATTATGATCTGTCTGCACAGATTCCAACCCGTATTGTGCTGGCAAGTGACCAGAAGCGTTCAGGTGGTCTGCTGATCCAGCTTCTGCCACGTAATAGTGAAGAAGAACAACGCTATGTGGATGAGGATTTGTGGCCACGCGTGACCATGTTGACTGAAACCTTGAAAGCAGAAGAACTGGTTAGCCTGGATACCAATGAAATCCTCTATCGTTTATATAACGAAGAACAAGTCCGTTTGCCTGAAGCAGAACAGCTGAAATTCGGTTGTACCTGTTCTAAAGAACGCTGTGCCATTGCCTTGCAACAGATCGGGGTTGAATCTGTTCGTGAAACTTTAGAATTCCAGAATCCAATTGAAATGGATTGTCAGTTCTGTAACAGCCAATACACCTTTACTGCTGAAGAAGCTTTAGGTCTGTTCGGTGAGCACCTTAGTTAATTACAGGTATCTTTGTTAATAAAAGCACTCAATAGGAGTGCTTTTATTTTTATAAATCCAGAGTTGTCTTTTCTATGAAGAATAAATATTTTTAATCTCAAACTTACCATATCATTCAGCTCTACACGGCTATATGGACATAGCAATATTTGGCCCCACTCTATTCTTAATGAATATAAACTCAATCCCTTATTAATCAATCCTGATTTCCAAGGTGGTCTGATCTGATTATATGGACCACTTTAAATGGTTCTTCTTTTTAATCTGCTAATCCATCAAATACTCATCACGTCCCACATTTCTCGATTAATGTGATTTTTCATCAATTTAGGTTTTAATTTTTCTTGGAGATATTTGATTATTCACTGGTAATTAGTAGATTTTTCACGCTATATTAATCCCATAATATTTTTATGCCTTTAAGATTTTAGAAGCATTTTTAATACTTGGGGAATGTGTGATGATGAAATTTAAACTGTTCTGTTCCATGATTTTTGCAGCAGCAAGCACGATTAGCCTGTCAGTATCTGCCAACAATGATCCACTGCTTGGACAATGGAAAACCATTGATGACCGTACCGGTTATTCTCTGGCAGATGTCATCATCAGCAAGGATGCTAAAGATCGTTATATGGCCGAGATTGTAAATGTACGTGAGGTTCCGGGAGCACTTCCACAACAAAACTGTACTCAATGCACCGGCTCTCTTAAGGATCAGCCTCTGGTTGGACTGACCATGCTTAAAGGTCTGAGCAGCCATCCAGAAAAGACCAACGAATTTATTAATGGCACCCTGCTCGACCCCATCTCGGGAAAACTATATCAGGCACGTGCACGTCTGAAAAATAATGGCCGACATCTGGCAATTCATAGCCGAACTGAAGGATCTCCAGTCGGGCGTAATATGACTTGGATCAAAAATTGAAAATTGCGTTGTCCAAGTTAGGCGATATGACTTGGACAAGCTTCAAACATTTTCGATAAAACATGATTCTTCGTTCATTTAACCCGTATTAAAACAACTTTCATCACAAAATAATAAATTGATTTATAAAGTTATTATTTATAAATTAGAGCAATAAATCTATTTTTAAAACACGATAATTTCCTAGGATGGATATGAAACAATTAGTACGCGCTTTATGTATGGGGATTTCTTTAGCAACCGTATCAGTATGCAGTTTAGCCAATGTAGATCCATTGATTGGAATATGGAAGACTGTAGATGACCAAAGTGGCTATTCACGTGCAGATGTCGAAATCCGCAAAAAACCTGATGGCACCTATGAAGGGATTATTGTCGAAACCCGGAGTCTACCAGGTGCCGAAAAACAAGTTATTTGCCATAACTGCCCTGGCAAGCTCAAAGGTAAACCGTTCATTGGTTTACCTTTTATTTGGAATTTTAAACAAAATCCAAATAAGCCAAATGAATACATCGATGGTCAAGTCTTGGATCCAATTGGGGGCAAGATTTATAAAGGTAAAGCACGTTTGAACGCTAATGGTAAACGCTTAACCCTGCGTGGTTATGTAGGCGTTTCCGTAATTGGACGCAGCGTAACTTGGATAAAACACTAATTTAGTTAGTATTTTAAAAAGCCTCTATTCAGAGGCTTTTTTATTGTCATGATTTGAAACAATAAGGTACAAATCTTCACTGTTGTAGTGCACTAAAACTCAGAATAATGGATCGAACACGGTTATTTTTTATCCATTTACTATGTTCAGATCATATACCTATATGCTCCAACGATTACCTGACTCTTTATTAATAGTGGGTCACGGCAAAGGGATGTCCAAAAATAAAAATAAGCAATATGGTGATGCATCTGAAACTATTTTCGACCAATGTTCGGCAAAACAGTTGCTATGGCGTGGCAGATATCAGCCACTTTTAGCTCACTACTTGCCTAACTTAAATTTAAGCAGGTTTTGTACCTTCAGCAGTTTTTGCACGACTGCCACACATATATTGAAGCATGGGAAATCTGATCTCAGGCATTATCTCCAATCCTATTTATTAACACATGCCCCCGATCTGATTCACAGCAATGACTTTAGTCTGGATATTTAAGGAGCAGGCCATGACCACCATTCAATATAAAGAAAATTTTTCTCAGGGTTTTATCCCCTCAGAAATCATGGATGACCATCAATTTGATCTCAGCCATTTTGCAGAAGCATGCGGGCAAAGCCCGGAATGGGTAATGCAGCTGATGGAACATGGCATTTTACCTAACCGTAGTCGTAACACTTCCTATCATTTCATTGGTGAAGATGTTACCCGAGCACAACGGGCATACCGCTTACAACGTGATTTTGATGCATCTTTTAGTGCTGTCGCCATGATGCTGGATCTGATTGATGAAGTTCAACAGCTACGTCGTGAAGTGAAGCATCTGCACTTCAAATAACCTCCCCCTCCCTGGTCTGTCTCGGCTGAAACTGAGATGGTTCGGGGATTCTTACATTATTTTTTTGAGTTTATAACTGATTATGAAAACCAGAGATTGCAATAAAAAATTAAAGTACATGTTCCCCGAATATCGCGACCTTATTACCCAGCTCCGGGATGAAAATCCGTATTTCGCCCGTATTTTTGAGGAACATGATGAACTGGATCGACAGATTGCACAGCTGGCATTAGACCCGGTAACTCTTGTCAATACAGACATCGAAGCAATCAAGCGAAAAAAATTAAAGCTAAAAGATGAGATTTACAGACTACTCAAGAATTCAGAGGCAGATCCTTTGACCTGATTCAGGATAGTTAAGACTAAAAGCAGGCAGCTCATGTTATAAGAATCCAAAAGTGATTTTAAGCATAAGCAGGAGAATGATTGGCATCCTACTTCCTGCCTCTATAAAAATGCCAAAAACCTAAGGTGGTCTAAATAATTTAGTGGATGATATTTTGTTCATAAGCGAAAGAATCAATTCAGTATTGTTTAGATCACATCTGCACTGGCAGCAAATTCAATTAACTTTAATTTGCTGCCAGCGCTCTGGTCAAAATAAAATCTAAAAATATGATCAAGACATAATCCTTCAGCAACATCATCGCAAGCGATGCAATTCAAATATTGACTGGATCTAACGGATTTTTCTCACTTAAATCAGCCGGTATTTTTTGATTTTATAAACTTCAGATGTAAAAAAGCCTGCATAAAGCAGGCTTTTTTCAGACTTTAAAAGTCATCTCACAATTAAGCTTGTTCAATGTCTTTCATTGTCAATTTGATACGGCCACGGTTGTCAACATCAGCAACCTGTACTTTCACTTCCTGACCTTCTTTCAATACGTCTGCAACATTGGCAATACGTTCGTTAGAAATTTGAGAAATGTGTAGCAGACCGTCAGTACCTGGCAGGATATTAACGAACGCACCGAATTCAACGATACGAATCACTTTACCTGTATAGATCGTACCTGGTTCAACTTCAGCAGTCAGCGCCTGGATTTTTGCAATCGCAGCTTGTGCAGCAGCTTTAGTTTCACCAAATACGCGTACTGTACCATTGTCTTCAATATCAATCGCAGCTTTGGTTTCTTCAGTGATTTGACGAATAGTCGCACCACCTTTACCAATTACGTCACGGATTTTGTCAGGATTAATAGTAATTACCTGGAAAGTCGGTGCGTGCATAGAAATTTCTGGACGAGCACGTGAAATCACCTGGTTCATTGCATTCAGGATGTGCATACGACCTGCATACGCCTGGTTCAAAGCAACTTCCATGATTTCTTCAGTGATACCTTCGATTTTGATATCCATCTGAAGTGCAGTAATACCGTTGGCAGAACCGGCTACTTTAAAGTCCATATCACCAAGGTGATCTTCGTCACCCAGGATGTCAGAAAGAACTGCGAAACGTTCGCCTTCTTTCACAAGACCCATCGCGATACCAGCCACTGGTGCTTTAATTGGTACACCTGCATCCATAAGTGACAAAGAAGCACCACATACAGAAGCCATTGAAGATGAACCGTTCGATTCAGTGATATCAGATACAATGCGGATTACGTACGGGAAGCGGTCAGCTGCTGGAAGAACAGCTTGCACACCACGACGTGCCAGACGACCGTGACCAATTTCACGACGTTTAGGACCAGATTCACGACCAGTTTCACCTACAGAGTATGCAGGGAAGTTGTAGTGAAGCATGAAGTTGTCAGTTTTAGTACCTGACAATGTATCAACCATCAAGGCATCACGTGTGTTACCCAAAGTTGTTGTTACCAACGCCTGAGTTTCACCACGTGTAAACAATGCTGAACCATGTGCACGGTCTAACACGCCAACTTGTACGTCAAGTGCACGAACTGTTTTCGTGTCACGACCATCGATACGTGGCTTACCAGACAAGATGTTGTCACGTACTGTGCGGTATTTCAGATCTTCAAACAATTCGTTCAAGTCGTCTGCAATACCAGTTTCGTCATTTTCAGGAACGAATTGAGCAACTGCTTCAGCTTGAATTGCATCAAGTGCCGCATAACGGTCTTGCTTAATTGCAATGGTGTACGCTTCAGAGATTTTCGCTTCAAACGCTTCTTTCAGTTTTGCCTGAAGATCTTCGTTTTTAGTTGGAGCAACCCAAGTTGATTCTTTCGCGCCAGCTGCAGCAGCAAATTCTTTAATTGCTTGAATCGCGATTTGCATTTCGTCATGACCGAACAATACAGCGCCCAGCATCTGGTCTTCTGAAAGTTCTTTCGCTTCAGATTCAACCATCAATACCGCAGATTCTGTACCCGCAACCACCAGGTCAAGGTCAGACTGAGCCATTTGCTCATAGTTCGGGTTAAGAACATATTCACCGTTGATCAAACCAACACGTGCACCACCGATTGGACCACGGAATGGTGTACCCGCAATCGCAAGTGCAGCAGAAGTACCTAACATCGCAGCGATGTCAGCTTCCATAGTCTTGTCAGAAGAAATTACAGTCGCAGTCACCTGGATTTCATTGTAATAACCTTCTGGGAATAATGGACGGATTGGACGGTCAATCAGACGTGAAATTAAAGTTTCAGCTTCAGACGCACGGCCTTCACGTTTACCATAACCACCCGGGATACGGCCTGCAGCATATTGCTTTTCTTGGTAGTTTACGGTTAACGGGAAGAAGTCTTGACCCGCTTTAGCAGTCGGTTGGGCAACAACAGCAACCAGTACAGTTACGCCGCCCATAGTAATCACAACAGTATTGGCCTGGCGTGCAACACGACCAGTTTCAAGAACCACTTGGTGCTGACCAAACTGGAATTCTTTACGAACAATATTAAACATCGACATGTTTTATTTTTTCCTAGTTCTTGTGAACAATTATTCTAGTGGAGACCCCTAAGGTTTGGCATTCACGTCCTTTTGAACGAGTAAATGACAAAGCTTAGAAGCCGACCTCACCAGAAAGAAACACTAATTTTAAACACAAAGAAGGAGCGAAACATTCGCCCCTTCCTAGGCCTGACTAAAAAGCCAAGCTGACTTTAGTTTTCAGCTGTAAAGCACAATGCATGCAATAAACCCGAAAATAAAGCTTAAATCGAATTAACGACGTAAACCTAAAGCACCGATCAAAGCAACATAACGACCGTGGTCTTTACCATTTAGGTAGTCAAGAAGCTTACGACGTTGGTTAACCATACGGATTAGACCGCGACGGCTATGGTGGTCGTGTTTATGCTCTTTGAAGTGACCTTGTAAGTCATTGATTTGAGCAGTTAAAAGAGCTACTTGAACTTCTGGTGAACCAGTGTCGTTTTCAGCGCGAGCGAATTTAGCGATGATCTCTGCGCGATCTGCGTTTGTTAAAGCCATTCGATTTCTCCGAGATGCTTATATATCTTGATAAAAATCAAAGTAATGAGAATTCAGAACATTGACTGCCGTGCATCACTACAGCAAGTTGCATATTTTAAGGGAAATTACGTTAGATTGCAAAAATAGATCATGCGACGATAGATAGATTTAAAGAAATCCACTCAGTTCACTGGAATCAGATTGTTTATCTGCAAGATAAAGCTTGTCGAACTGGGTTAGAGATTGAACTAAAGATTATGAAAAACGCCTTATTATTTCAGTCAAATATAAAACAGCTGATCTTTCGCCTCATTGGCTAGATACACAGGTAATTTTATTTAAAAAAAAGCCCGAGAGGACTCGGGCTTCTTGTGCGCTGTAGTTTCTTCTTCTTCATTATTTTTTTATTGTTTATTGTTTTTATTACGCTGCATCGCGCTTTATAGTTATTATTGTTAATAAAAACTTTCCATGTTCTTACTGCAACATCCCTGTGTAGTAGATTCTGCCATAAAGCCGGGCTACTCATAGACGCATTTTTCGTATCTATATGTAAGTATTTTCTTACATTAATTAACCTAAATTGTGATTAATATTACACAAATCTCATTTTTAACCCATCTTGTTCATTTTACATGGATGATTTAGATAAATTAAATAATTTATAAAATTATGCTACCTTTCCATAAACTCAGGATATAAAAAAGCCTTGTAGTCTCTCCCAAAACTACAAGGCTTAGCGGCTGTAAGTTTCCTCTTTTTTCACCTACATCAATGTAAGTTCGCTGTCTCACGACTTTCTTATAATAATTATGCGATTATACTCAACTTTCCTTGTTGAGTTCTTTGTAGGGCCCATCTTCTCAAAAAGGGCAGTGAAGCTCTATCCGCAAATCTCCTGAATCGCTGTAAGCATATGCTTACATTAATCAGTTTCACTATCACCTGAAAAGTTATGACACTGTTCAATGATTTTTCTGCTTAAGCCACTACCACGGGTAGTTTTCAGGCTTAACGATTGTATAAATGCTTCACGATCTACCAATAATGTGACGGCTTTTTTTGCACGTGTAATCGCTGTGTAAATCAATTCCTTACTTAACAGGTTACTGGCTTTATGGTCCAGTACGACTGCAGTGTGCCTAAACTCTGAACCTTGGGATTTGTGAATGGTTAGAGCAAAGGCAGTTTCAATACTTTTGGGCAAGCGCGTTGCTAAAACCCATTTTTCCAGACTCGGAAAATAGACTTCAAACTGGCGCTGTCCAAGATGCTCCCGCAGGAAACAGATCCCAATATCCCCATTCGATAGTCCCAGCTGGTAATCGTTATAGGTCATCATCACCGGACGACCGATATACCAGTCGCCCTGCTTGATCTGCCCGGTTGCAGTGAGCAGGCGCTGTTCAATCTGTTGATTAAGTCGGGTCAGACCCAAAACCCCATGGCGGATTGCCGTCAGGATACGGTAATCATCAAAATGACGGATAATCTGCTCTACAAACCTATTAAAATCTTGACTGCCTCCCCCTGTTTTGAGAGCCTGTACATAGCCCTGATAACCATACATCAGCTGGTCATAATAAGGTTGAGCATCATTGAGCAGTAGATTTTCCGGCAGGTATTGCAGCTGTAGATGGTCAATTTCAATCTGCTCCAGATCAATGGTCTGCAGCTCGGATGCAGTTACCACTTGCTGTTCAAATTCGGTTAACAGATCCTGATCAGGATGTGCTTTCTGAATAAAATGTGCCAATGCACCAATCCGTGCACCTTCACTAAACCGTCGAGTTTTCATCAGATTGATCCGGTTATTGGCTAGGGCCGGAACCTGCTGTAAATCAGCCAATACGGTGCCGACATCGACAGAAGCCAGCTGATTCGCATCGCCCAGTAGAATCAAACGCGCCCCATCTGGCACCGCTGCCAGTAGCATCTGTGCCAGGCTCAGATCAAGCATAGAGGCTTCATCGACCACAATCACCTCATAAGGTAGTGGCTGTCGGGCATGGAATCTTGGCTGTGCAGTTATTCCCAGACCCAAGAGTCGGTGTAAGGTCACAGGTTGTAACTGTTGCAAGGCTTCCAGATCAAACTGGGCCAGTGCCGGACTGCTCAAGGCATTTTGCAACGCTTCTTTCATACGCTGTGCCGCTTTGCCGGTTGGTGCTGCCATGGCAATCCGGATGTCCGGCAAACTTTCATTCAGCACCGCAATGATATGTGCCAGCGTATAGGTTTTCCCGGTTCCCGGGCCACCCGTAATGATACTTAAACCTTGACTGGCCACCATTTCCAGCGCTTTCTGCTGTTGCGGATCAGCAAGCAGGCTGCGATGATAGCCATTCAACTGAACAGCTTTTAACTGCTGGGATTTGATGCGAACCACATGCGCAGCGATTGCTTGTTCCATTTTCCAGTAACGGTACAGGTACAACTGCTGGTCTTGAAAAATAAAGGGTGCAATCGCATGCTGATCAGACTCACCACGGCGCACTAGATTGTGCAGCAAGGCGACTTGATCCTCTGCCGCGTCAATACAGCTGTTACCATTTTGCATGGCTTCCAGTACGGCATGCATGAGCAGCTTGGCCTCATCGCCAAAGTTAGCTGAACTGAATGGCGGCTGACATATATGCTCGATCCAGGGCATCAATGGCGAAGCCAGCTGTGATATGTGATTTTGCTCATTTTCCACACAGTTATCCTCAAACTTATCCACAGGATAATTTTCTGTTTCTATTGTATATATTTCTTAGTTTCGCCATTTTATGCTGACTTATTCACCGCATAATAGCCCAGAATATGATCCAATTTTTGGATAAATTCAACTTCAGGCTGCCAGTGATATAGCCCCTGTCCGGCCTGCCCATTCATGCCACGCAGATACAAATAGGTCGCTCCACCCAGATGCTGCCGGATGTCATAACCCTGCAAATTAGCGCTTAAATAGCGGTGCATGGCGACCAGATACAGGGCAGCCTGCAACCAGTAACTGGAATGCGTCATGCTGTCATGAATTGCTTCCGGCAGATAATCCTGCTGATTGGCACCGAGATAGTTACTCTTATAATCAGCGATGTGATAGCGCTGACCATCAAAATATACCAGGTCAATTGCCCCGGTCAGGTAACGTGCCGATTTGGCCTCATTAAAGTCCGGCATGATCAGGCCATAATCCGCAAACAGCTGCTGAATCTGGCGAATCTGTAACGGGGCATCATTCAAAGCCAGATAAAACGGGAATTCCGACAAAAAGCTGTGCTGATCCAGCTGGCTTAAACGAAACTCGCTCTGAATCGGTGTGTTCAGGATTTCCCCGACCCAATCATGCATTAGATTCAGCAGAATATCTTCGGATAATTCTTCAAAGAATAGATCCGCTGACTGCTGCATTAGTCCAGTCACATCAAGATTTTCATGCGTGCTTGCTTTAGGCAGCTGCCCCATTGCCTGCTCAAACTGCTGAATAAAGGCATCATCATCCAGTTCCAGAAAATAACGCTCAAACTGCGTCATAAACTGTAGAAAATGAGTGACATCTAAAGATGGCTGCTGGAAAAAGCTGTGCCATGTATGGCGATAGGCAACACTTTGGTCATGCAAGCGGATACCGGTCAACAGTTTGTAGTTGACGCTGGCCATAACATGCAAAATAGCCTCAGCTAGCGCTCCTGCTTTTAAGCTGGCATTACTGGCTACCCGTTTAAACAGAGTATTCAGGTTAATCGTGGCCTGCAGATAATACTGCTGGAAGGCCTGCTGCAGTAGCTCTAGAATCTGAAAATCCTGCTGGAACCGGTCTTTCAATTCCATCCAGATATGTGGCGCGGTATTCTTGAAACGACGGCGGATTTCCAGATTCCAGTAACTGCTATCCTGAAAATCCAGATGCTCGAAAATACTGTGCAAGAAAGTTCCGGCCACAGTACCTTTAGGAAAATTCAGCTTGATCCAGTCCAATGGCTGTTGCAGCACTTCTGCTTCTGTCTGCAGATGGATTTCATCGGCAGCACTTTCTGGGTGTTCATATAGACTGACCAGATCATCTTGCAGTACGGTTACATGCAGCTGATGTCTCGATAAAGCGGTGAAGCTGGTTTTGGTCCGTGGATAGAACTGCTGTTCCGGTAAAGGATGAGCAACTAATTCCAGTGCTGTTTGCATCTGTTCTACCGCAATACGCGGTGGTGCTGCTGTTAAGGTATTTTCCATACAGCTGAGCGGGTGCTGGAAGACCTGCTCGCCCTGCCCACGCCAGTAGGCCAGACACGAATCTGATTGACCACTCTGATCCTGTAGCATGGCGTAAACCCGATGGCTGGCACGCGTTAGCGCCACATACCAGAGACGGTGATTCTCTGCGGCATTCCGTGCGGCATTCTGCAGCTGTGCCTGCTCATGCAGATCCTCACGATTTACCGCAATCACTCGTGACTGATTCAGAATATCGTCCTGCTCATGACCGGCCAGCGAGAAGTTAAGGTTACCTTTGTTGACGTCAAACGGCGCATCAGCGCCCATCAGGAATACGATTTTGAATTCAAGACCTTTGGAGGCATGAATTGTCAGCAACTGTACGCCACGGTCACCGGAGAGCTTGCGCTCTTTTTCACTGTCTTTGCCAGAAGGAGACTGTAACTGGCGCAGATACCAGTGATATAGCTTCTGTGCACCCTGATAATATTCGCTTTGCTGCGACAGGATTTCGGTCAGATGACGCAGATTAACCACAACCCGCTCATTATCAATGCTCTTGCTCGATACCAGATTAGTCCAGACGTCAAACAGGTTCAGGGTATAGTTCCAAGCACTCAGGAAGCCCTTGTCGAACCACATTTCCCGGATCACCTCAAAATCGGCAATAAAAGTACTTAGGCCAACTGGCTGCTGTTGCAGCTCCAGCAGCTTTTTCAGGTCAAAGCCGAGCAGACGGGTCACTAAAGCACGACGAACCTTGGCCTCATTAAACGGGTCCATGATCGCGGTCAGCACCGCGGCGACATCCTGTGCCACGTTGCTGGCAAAGACACTCTGTTTTGATTCCTTATAACAGGCAATCCCCATGCGTTGCAGACGCTGCTTGACCTGTTCCAGCGCATAATGTCCAAAGGACAGTACAGCAATATCATCCTCAGTTAGAGGAGCAGAACTGTCCTGCTGCTGGAAATATAGTTGTTGCTGTGCAGCTTGGTTCAGTAATTCGCGGATTTTCCAGGCCACCTGATCGGCTTCATGCTCCTGCTCACCCAGCTGCATCCAACGTAATGGATAAGGATTAGCTTGTGCGGAATCAATCAGGTCCGGATGGGGACGACTACCGGCTTGAATCAAACTATAATTAACGCTTTCACCAAAATCCATCTGCCGCTGAAACAGGGCATCAACCACTTCCACCAAAGCTTTGACCGAGCGGTGGTTCTGGGTCAGGGTATATTCATAGCCCTGCTTTAAACGGACATCAGCATGTGCCTTGTTATAGGTCAGCATGTCGCCGCCACGGAAACCATAAATTGCCTGTTTTGGATCACCGACCATGATCATACAGCCGAGCTGTACCCGCGCAGCATCCCGCCAGATTCGTGCCAGCAGATCGTCCTGATCCTGGTTAGTGTCCTGAAATTCATCTACCAGAATTAAGGGATAACGAGACTGCACAAACTGGGCAAAACGGCGCCCCTGCTCACCTTGCAAGGCTTCAGTCAGGGTACGGATCTGTTGCGAGAAGGTAGTCTCTCCCTGCTTCTGTAAAGTCTGCGGCAGACGATGCTGCACGCTGCGAATCAGGTGATATTCCAAATAAGCCGTGAGCTGTTTGAATTTCTCATCCAGTGCCTGTTTCACATTGCATAGGGCTTCGATGGCACAGATCAGCGGATGGCTGAGGAAATACTGCTGCTCTTCTTCGCTACAGCTTTTGGTAAAACGCTGCTTGCCTGGCTGAAAATCAGTTTTATTACGCAGCAGATAACATAACTTCAGCACCAGCTTGCACAGCTCAGGATCAAAGAAGCACATACCCTTCTGTTCACTCAGCTGTACCGCCCAGTCAGAAAAATTGCTGCAGATCTCCGATAGTTTTACATGAAAGTTTTTATGAAAATATTTCGGGGTTTCGGCGCAGTAAGTCTGTATCTTGAGGAGTTCTGCCGGACTGATATTGACCAGCTGTTCAATACAGGCATCAAGTTCGCCCAAATCCCATTCTACCTGGCGGACTGACTGGAAGTGATTGGCGCTAAAATTGAGTGCATCACGTACCAGCCCCACATAGTGCTCAGGGGATTTGAGCTGGTTCTGTAAATACATCTGGTTAATGACATACTGCGGCTGCTGCTGGATCCATTCCCGTAGTACATCATGAATCAGCTGCTGAATATACAGGTCCTGATCTTCAGTCAGTTCAGCACGTTCAATCCGACCACTTTCAAAGGCGAATTCACGCAGCAGCTTCTGGCTAAAACTGTCCAGCGTGCCGACAAACAGTTCATCCAGTTGGTTTAGTACCAATCCCAGACGACGGCGAGCGTAATCCATACGACTGCCATAATCTTGCAGCACTTTCTGCAACAACGGATCAGATTCCTGCACGATCTGCTGGGCCATTTCTACCGAATTAAGATGCTGATAGCGCTGGATATAACGTAAAGTTTCTTCCACACGTGCGCGTACCCGGCTTTTCAGTTCAGCTGTTGCCTTACGGGTAAACGTCGTCGCAATGACCTGAGGTGGATAGTATTTATCCAGAAAAATCCGCACCATCAGGCTAGACAGGGTATAGGTTTTGCCGGTTCCTGCCGAAGCTTCGATCCAGTGCAGACCACTAAAGGTCATGTCCTGAATGGGATTAATTGAAATTTTATGCTGCTGTTGAGGGGCGATGGTCATTTATTTTACCCACTCTAAATGTTGTTGAATCGGAGCATACAAGTCATAGGCAAATTTTAGCAAGCTATGCTGCAACGCCTGCTCTGGATCCTGATCCTGCAAAATGAACTGCCAGTCCTGATGCAGTACACAGGACTCATCCGAACTCAGTGGGCGGGTACTTTCATAAGTGTTGTTCCAGGCCGCCAGCAGCTTATCCAGATCACCAATAATCATTTGACCCTGCTCATTGGTTTCCCATTGCCAGTCTTTTTTCAGAATGAGCTCAGCCGGCAACACTACCGGTTGCTGCTGACCTGCTTCCCAGGCCTTAAACCAGTGAGCCAAATATTCTTTAGCCTGAGAAGATGTCACCTTGCAGAATTTTACGGTCTTGTTACTGAACAGCACAATTCGTTCCAGCTCTGCGGTATAACTGTCATCATTTAAATAGGCCAGCCAAAGCAGATATTCCAGCCAGACATGCGCGCGACGGCGCTCTGAGGCTGAAGCGGACTGCATGCTCAGCCAGTACGACGCATTCGGTTGCTGCGGCACAGTAATCTGCAACATCAGATCAGATGAATAACGATAGTTTTGCTGCGTGGTACGAGTAATCTGTTTGTCCAGTTGCTGTAGGCGCTGCTGCAGCAATTCCTGTTCCTGCTGGGTACTCAGCCAGGTTGCTTCCTGGGTTTTTCCGACTGGCAGACGATCCAGCATCAACCGGGTATCTATTTCCTGTTCCTGCTGCTGCAGGAAATCCCGTACCTGATATTGCTGCAATTTATCCAGCAATAATGGTTCCTGTGCCGCGGGCAAGTCTTTATATTTCACGCTGGAAATGCCAACACTTTTCAGGAACAGACGTGCCGGGAAGATCATGTCCCGAATCCATTCATCGCCATGCAGAATCCGAATCTGCTCCTGCTGTACTGGCGGACAATGGATATTAATCCAGCTGCGACGCTGCCCTTCAGCCTTACAAAGAAAAAAAGCCACATCATGCCACTGATCCTGAAAACGTGGGGTACGTAGTGTACTAAAACCAACTGGATCAAAAGGCTGTAAAGGATGCACATGATAGAGCTGCTGGATATGCGCTGCGACTGGCAAGCCATTCATCTCGGTCATCACATCGACATCTGCATCTGGATGCTCGGACTGGCAGATCAGGGCAATATGCTGGATCAATTCCTGCAGTGACGTGGATGGATCACGCACTTCGCCATCATTCACATCAAAGCCGTTGTAGAACAGCCACAGATTTTCCTGTGCTAACAGCAAGGCATCCAGAAATGCACCCTGATCATCATCCAGACGGGAGCGGTCACCGAGCTGTGGCTTAAGAATGCTCATCAAGTCAAACGGTAGCTGCTGATTTCGGCTCGGGAATTTGCCCGTATCCAGATTCAGCATCACCACCAGCTTATAAGGCAGCGGGCGAATCTGGCCAATCTGGCTAAAGGTAATTTGTCCGGTCGGTTCGGCCTGATCCAGCTGCATGTCCAGACTATTCTGGATTTCTTCCAAGACATAAGGCAATGGTAAGCTCAATGCCACCAGTTCCTGATTCGCATTTGGATCATCCTGATCATGATAATCGGCCAGCGTCAGCATACGCATCTGCTTTTCAATGATTTCTGCTACGGTTTTTAGCGACTCAACCCCATTGCTGCGGAATTCATTCACGTCCCGATTTAGATATTCCAGCCAGGTTTTTACCGGTGTACGCTGTCCCTGCTCATGCGCATTCAGCCAGCCGCGACGTTCATTGAAATCCTCATAAATCTGGATCAGGATAACAATCAGCGGAAAATCACTGCTGAGCACTTTGGCATAACTGAGAGTATCTTCAAACAGCTGATGTTCTGGCACCGCCATGCCCAGTACCAAGCGATCCAGAGCAAAGCGGAAGCTAAAGCGGTAATCTTCATCACCTTCATATAACTGTTGCTGTAAATGCTGCTGATCTAAACCGCGCTTAAAACCGGCATCACTGAGTAGCTGGATAATGCGTTCCACTTGTGCATAGTCCAATGCATAGTACTGTTGGGTCGCACTTAAACTCAGCCAGTCGGCAAAATCTTCAATGCTAAAACGGCGATGCATCAACTGTATGCGGCCCAGCACGGCACGCCAGGCATTGCTGACATCCAGACGGGATACCCCGGATATCTGGATCGGCAGATAAATATTGTTTTTGCGCAGACGGGTCTGGCTGCCTTCTCGTTCACGTGGTGGTGGGGCAAAGACACTACGAATCGCCGGTTCCAGTTCTTTCAGGTTTGGACTCAATACCAGGATATCACTTGGCTGACGCGGTACTTCTTTTGTGCCCTGAGCTAGCCAGTGAATGATTTGTTCGCGCAGTACTTCCAGTTGGCGTAATGAAGAATGACAGACATGGATCTGTACCGAGCTATCGTCCGGCTTCAAGGGATAAGTATGCCGCTCCGGTTCTACCAGATACAGAATATCCGACTGGATTTTTGCCAGCAGATGGTCCTGATAGTCATCGACAAAGGCATCCGCCCAATGTCCTTCCTCACCCGAAGACAGTTTGGATAATAGAGAAAAGTGATCTCGTGCCTGCTTACCAAATCGGGTCAGTAATGGATGACGTGATTCACGGTCTTCAGCATTAAAGTTCAGCTGGAACTTTTTCCAGAATGCAGCAATTTCCTCATCACTCGGCTTGCCTCCACGAGACTGTTCGTATTTGCGGATAAAGCGTTCCTGTACACCCAGGTCATAGCGCGACTTCCAGCTCGGATCGACGCTATCCGCCCAGTATTCCTGTGACGGGTTAAAATGGAAAATATAAATCTCGATGTACTGACCCAGACGGCGCAAGAAATCCAGCTGAGCCGGTGGCAATTCCAGCATGCTAAAGACCACCACCTGGGATGGCAGCTGCTTTAAGGCCTGCATTCGGGTTTCCGGATTTTCGATGCGTTCCCAGTACAGCTTTTCAATTTCCAGGATTTTGGCATAGTCATCCTGAAATACGTTCTGCCACAGCCAGCGCTGCCAGGCTTCCAGTTCCCGTGCCTGAATTTTGACGAAATCCGCTACCGGAATTTCCTGACCATTTTCATCTTTGGGGATATATAGCATCTGCTCTATTTCTAAAGGCAGATTCTGTCCCCAGTTGTTCAGCCAGTTGGTCGGGCAACTACATTGTTGCGGCGGACAATTGTGTGCACAATAACCGCGATAATCCATATAGTGGCTAAACAGGCGCGATACCTGTTCACAGACCCAGTACAGCATGCTTTGTTTTTTGAGCAGACGTTCATTCGGCTGTTCCAGACGGTCAGCGCTGTCATAAATCCGCTTTACAATCGAATACAGCGGATGCTGGGATTTGAGTGGAATTTCATCCGCCAGAATGGTCTTGCGCAGCGCCTGAAAGGCTCGCCATTTAATGATGATACGTGGAATATTGGCTTCACGGACCTGCTCCAGCTCTTTCTGGCTGTTTAGCACCCATTGATAAGAAGTCCATTGAAAAGCACGAATTCGGTGGTGAAATTGTGTATTGGCACTGATGCCCTTTTTCTCGGCAATTTTCTGGGTGAGCCAGGCTTCAACTGCGGGCGAAGGTACAATGAAATGCTGCGGCTCAAGCACCTGAAAAGCAGTTCTTTTCTGCTGACTCGTAACCAGCAGCATGCTATCCAAAAGCACATCAATTTTCTGACTTTGAATAACATGAATAGCCATGAATTCCCCAAATTAAAAGAAAGCAGCACTACAAAACAATAAAGATTATTTACTATACACCCTGTTCTGTCTATGTCACTTTTAATCTACACTTAAGTAGAAAAATTTCTTTTAAAAAAGCATCTTATGGATACTTTTTTAGAAAAACAACAACAGGAAGCTTTAGGTAATCGCCCATGAAATTAGACAAATTTCCCGATCAAATTGATCCAAGTTTAAATCTAGAACAGATCCGTGAAGAATGCCTGGAGCTGATTAAGAAGCGTGCCTATATGTCTGCAGGTGCAGCCGTGATTCCGGTACCGTTTCTTGATGTCTTGATTGACGTCGGCATCCTGTCACAGCTGATTCCTGAAATCAATGCCCGATTCAGCTTGGCGCCAGAGCGGGTCAGCGTATTTGATCCAAAAACCAAACAGGTTCAATGGGATGAATTACGTAAACGCGGCGTACAATTTTCTGGTTTTGTGGTGGCACGTACGGCAGTAAAAAAATCCATCAATAATGTTGCCGCAAAATATATCACCAAGCAAGTAACCAAATTTATCCCGCTCGGTGGTCAGTTAATTGCGGCAAGTTTAGGCTACTTCGTAATGAAAAAAGTTGCCGAGGCACATGTGGAAGACTCTTATAAACTAGCCAAAAATATCCAGCAAAAACAGCAAGCTAAAACTGTATGATTTTGATTTAGAATCATCTTACTTAAAAGCAGCTTGGTCGTATTAACTTACGCCAAGCTGTTTCAGTATAGTCTTCAAGATTTGTAAACGCGCGCTATCCTTGTCATCGGTAGCAATCACATGCCATGGCGCCTGATCGGTGCTGGTATGCTCAAACATATCCGCCGCTGCCTGCAAATAATCCTCCCAGCGTTCACGGTTACGCCAGTCTTCATCAGTGATCTTGAAACGTTTATGCGGCGTCTGTTCACGCGCCTTAAAACGTTCAGCCTGTTCGTCCTTGGAAATCGCTAGCCAGAACTTGATAATTACAGTCTGTGCCTCAATCAGGTCATTTTCAAACCGGTTAATTTCTGCATAAGATGCCTGCCATTGCGCAGGACTAATCAGTTCTTCAATCCGTTCTACCAGTACCCGCCCATACCAGGACCGGTCAAAAATCGTAATCTTGTCTTCCGGCTGTAACCTAGTCCAGAAACGCCACAAATAAGGACGGCGCAATTCATATTTTTCCGGTGCACCAATGGTATGAATTTCATATTCGCGTGGATCAAGCTTTTTCACCAGCCGCTTGATTGCTCCCCCCTTACCGGCTGCATCCATCCCCTCGAATACGATCACCACATTACGTTGATCCATACGCATTGCGCTAGCCACCTTGCGGGTCAGTTTCTTGAGTTCGTCCTTATAGGTATTCTGATCCACCGGCTCCCGCGAAGGCTGCAGCAATGCTTTAGGAATAGATGCCGGGGACCATGTCTTACTTCCTTTAGCAGGATGATCCGGACAGTGTTTCAAGGCCGCAAGAATAGTCTGGGCAAACTGCTGGTCACGCCGGGTTGCATCTTCACCATCAATGATGATCCAGTCCTCAGTAAAACGTTGACGCAAACGCTGGATCGCGTCATATTGCTTACGACTGCGCCAATCCAGACCGTGTAAACGATGCCAATGCATCTCACTTGGATCAATATCATCTAAACGTTTTTGTAAAGACTTCCAGGGCAGATCAAACCAGATCTTGATCACATCAACATGGTTATTTTTCAGATCCTGCTCAAAGGCACGCATCTGTTCGACATAATGATCAAACATGCTTTCATCTATAGGATTCGCTACATGCATGGCGGTACTCAGCAAATCTGTATACCAGTTACCAAACAACACCATGATCTGTCCTTCAGCCGGGATAAAGCGTGCATAAGGCTGCCAGAAAGTCTGTCTTTCATTTAGGGGCCGTGGCTGGTCTGCTTTTACCCGCAAATAACGCGGGTCAACCCATTCCCGTAATTGCTTAACCGCTTCACCTTTGCCGGCCAGCTCAATTCCATTGACCAGTATGACTAAACTTTTAGCATTCTTATGTCCGCGTGTATCTTTCAGGGCATATTGCGCATCGATAAGCTGTAACGATAATTCATTTTCTTCAATCAATTGAAATTGTTGCTGTTCTGTAGACATAACCTGTTCTGTTTTTCTTGTTCGTGAATACAGTATAGACAGGCTTTTTGCTTGGTGAATAGCGATCGCTACGATTTTTAAACGATCTTTTTTGTCGAACTTTTCAACAAATTGACTTCAAATCCTGTGCAACCGGTCAATTTGTCATAGCGCGCCATCCTAACTCGTTCTAAGATTCCCGCATCCATAACCATATTTGAACTTCCCATGTCCAAACTTGCGGTTTTAGACGATCTTCTGGAACGTTATTATCAACTGAACTATCATAAGCAACCGGAACTGCAACAACGTCTGCAAGATGTCCAGCTCTGGCAAAAAGAACGTATGCAACGCACTCATGCCAAGCAGTTTGCAGAAAAGCAAAATGTGCTGATGTCAGAATATTTCCTGAACCGTCTTTATGGTGGACCGGACTTCGATGCGCTGGCAGAACAGATTGCCCGCTTGACGCGCTATGCGCATAAGGCGGAAAAGCTGATCCCGGATAATGCGATCAAGACCGGCACTCACGGAGTAGAGCTGGCCATTCTTGCGGTACAGCTTGATGAGCAGGTGGCACAACAGTTATTGGAAGATTATCATCCAGCCGAATCACTGACTGATGAAATTATGCGTCTAACCTATTTAAAGCTGGATCAAGGCCAGGATCGCCTTAGACAGCTAGCCATGCTGGATCAGCTCGGTACTCATCTGGATAAATATATGCGGTCGTTCATTGTGCAGGCAGCATTTAAAATGTGTAAAGGTGCCGCAGAAAAATACCGTTTTGAAGTCATGTATGAGTTTATGCAGGATGGATTCCTAGCGATGAAACCACTTAAGTCCGCAGAAAAGTTTGTACGTGAATTTACGGCAACTGAGCGTAATATCATTGATCGCGTGCATGCTGGTGATCCTCAGCCTTTCCGTTAATTCCCGACAGCTTAAAAAATCTGAAAATATCACCTTAGGATAAGGCTGGCATCTGCTTGCCTTATTCTCTTAACCCAATTAACCAGCTATTTTTAAATCGTAGTAATTTCATCGATACAAAAAAATCAGGTCTCAATAAATAGACAAAATAATGGTTCCAAAGCCCTAATCGTATCAATCAATCCGTTATAGTCTCTAATAAAGTTATAAAAATTATGCACAATTTACAGAAATTAATCTGTTTATGGTCAACGTACTTGATCGGCTTACGTGTTATCTAAGCCTCCGTATATCTTGATTCTTTATAGATGTACCCATGTCAATGAATTTTAGGAAAAATGTAATGGGGTACAAACAGTTATCTATTCGCGGCACTGTACAAATAAACCTGAGACCTTCAATAAACAGTTATAAAATTGATGCTCAAGATATACAGATTGAAAGCCATAAGTCTTTGGATATTTACGGTCAGGCGATGCTTGTTCATGATCTGAAATGCAAGTTAAAGATAGGCTATTTCCATATTGTGATTACCACAGATAAACAACGGATTATCTCTGTTGAACGTGGGGATTATGCACTAGGAGATGGTCTTTATTATGAGCTGAATCAACTGTCCATTCGCTATGGTAAAAACCAGTTCATCCATAAACTGGACGAATCTTAAAAATTCTGGATACAAAATGAAAAACCCCGGCATCCTACCGGGGTTTTTCGTATTGGTTCGCTTGGTATAACTCCTGTCGTACCTTACTTTCCTTGTATTTATCTATTTTTATTCTTAGAGGGAACATCCTGTTCCTGATGAACTTATCATATGAAATTTCTACCACTATAAAATAGTCGCTAAAAACCTGAATCAATGTAAGCAAAAACCTACAAAGAATTGAGTAGGTTTTGACTCGCCATTTAATTAAGCTATGGTGCACCGCATCAGCAGGAAGATATAAAAATTCAGAACGTATATCATGACTTTTTATCATCAATTAAGATCGATTTTTCGGCTGAGATTTCAGCTAAAGACGCATTTTTCTGTATATTATTCATAACAATTGCATGATGATTGCTGTATAACATCTTAGAATCTGTCATTATGCAGTCCATGCACGCATGCAAGATTAACCCCATTGATCTGTTAGGAGTGACTCCAATGTCCAATGAAAATACTACGCCTACCCCTACAGCTGAGTCGGCACAACAAACAGACAAAGTGAGCCCATTCTTAACTGCACCGTTACCACAAGGTGCGCCACAAGGTCAGCAACAGTCTCTAGAACAACGTCTGACTGATACACCTGTCACAGGTAGCATACCGAAATATAACCTGCCACGTGGGGCGAATACCGGTAATGTCGGTCCAACCACTCACTTCGGCTATCAGACTGTCAGCAGTGAAGAAAAAGCACAAAAAGTCGCGGAAGTATTCCATTCTGTCGCCAGCAAATACGACATCATGAATGATCTGATGTCTTTTGGTATTCACCGTCTATGGAAACGTTTTGCCATTAACATGTCAGGCGTGCGCCGTGGTCAGCATGTGCTGGATATCGCCGGTGGTACGGGTGACCTGGCCAAAGTATTCAGCCGTGAAGTTGGTCCAACCGGTCATGTAGTATTATCTGACATCAACGAATCCATGCTAAATGTGGGTCGTGATCGCTTGATTGATGCGGGCTGTACCAATGTTGATTTCGTACTTGCCAATGCCGAAACTTTAGAGCCATTTGCAGATAACAGTTTTGACCTGTTA
This sequence comes from Acinetobacter sp. ACNIH3, assembly GCF_002918965.1. NCBI lineage: Bacteria > Pseudomonadati > Pseudomonadota > Gammaproteobacteria > Moraxellales > Moraxellaceae > Acinetobacter > Acinetobacter sp. ACNIH3. The sequence continues at coordinate 34,806 of NZ_PQLP01000029.1, forward strand.
ACCATTTCATTTGGTCTACGTAACGTCACTGATAAAGATGCTGCACTTGCTTCGATGTACCGTGTGCTTAAGCCAGGTGGCCGTCTGCTTGTTTTAGAATTTTCTAAACCAGTCTTTGAGCCATTCTCGAAACTGTATGATCTGTATTCATTCACAGCATTGCCAATCATGGGTAAAATCATTGCCAATGATTCTGAAAGCTATAAATATCTGGCAGAATCGATTCGTATGCACCCAGATCAGCGCACCCTAAAAGGCATGATGGAAAATGCCGGCTTCCAGAACTGTGACTACCATAACCTGACGGGTGGTATCGTTGCTGTTCACCGTGGTTTTAAACTTTAAGGTTCCCATTCATGTGGTCAATTCTGGCACTTGGTGCCGTTGAACGTGTGATTCACCATTTCATTGATCTGGATGCGATTACCCGCATCCAGTTAAATGCATTGGCTGGCAAAATGCTACGTGTAGTAATTGCCTCACCGCAGCTTTCTGTAGATGTATTCTTTGATGATGGCAAGGTTCGCCTGGAACCAACAGCCACTGGGCATACTGAAGCTGCTTCGATCTTTGAACAGCGGCCTTATGAAGCCAACAGCTCACAGAGTTCTGAAGCCACTGCGACTTTACAAGTCGATAATGTCATTGACCTGCTGAAACTGCTGCTTTCAGATGAAATAGGCAATATTCCGCTGCAAGGTGACTATAAGTTATTGCAGGAAATCCAGCGCATTATGCAACAGGCTGAACCTGATCTGGCGACTCATTTAAGCCCATGGATCGGACCAACCCTTGCGCATGAAATTGGCAAATTGCAACTGGCTCCCAAACATCTCAAACGCAGTCTGCAAAGCGGTCTGTTCTTTATGGAAGATACGCTTAAAGAAGACAGCGGTCTATTTGCTGCACGTTGGCAAATGGATGATTTACAGCAAGATACGCGTATACTCAATCAAAATATTGATCGTGTAGAAGCCAAGATTCATCAGCTTCAAATACAGATTGAAAATCAACAAGATTCAACTCAAAACTAGGTACACCACTTTATGATTCCGCATGTTTCACGTTTACTCGAACTCTGGCGCATTGCCGCGCATTATCGACTCGATACGTTGTTTCCTGCGGAAGAACTCCCAGAAAAAAGCCGTCATATCCTGTCTCTGATTCGTATGCATCCGGCTGCATGGTCCAGCCGAGAGCGTAAAAATTCTCTCAAGCTGAAAGAAGCTTTAGAGGAAATGGGGCCACTGGCAATCAAACTGGGCCAATTGCTATCTACGCGTCGTGACCTGATTCCACCTGAAGTACTGCAACAACTGGTCTTACTACAGGATCGCGTCAAGCCATTCGACAATGACGTGGCTAAAATGCGTATTCAGGAATCGCTGAAAGCCGATGTAAACACCCTGTTCGCCCGTTTTGATGCTCAGCCACTTGCTGCTGCATCAATTGCACAGGTGCATACCGCTGCTCTGCATGATGGCCGTGAAGTCGTAGTCAAAGTGACCCGCCCGAATATCCGTAATCAGATTTTGCAGGATTTCGAGATCCTGAGCTGGCTGGGTGATTTTCTGGAAAAGCGTCTGGAAGCAGCGCGTGCCCTACATTTATCGGAAATTATTCAGGATTATCGTCAGATCATTCTGAATGAGCTGGACTTGACGCTGGAAGCGGATAATACCCGCCGGATGCGTCATTATTTCACCGGCTCCAGCATGATGTATGTGCCTGAAGTCTATATGGACAGCAAGGATGTACTGGTCGCAGAACGGATTACCGGTGTACCGATTTCGGATATTGCCACCTTTGATGAACTGGGTATGGATCGTGCTGACCTGGCACGTAAAGGTCTCACCATCTTCTTTACCCAGGTATTCCGGGATAACTTCTTCCATGCCGACATGCATCCAGGCAATGTCTTTGTAGAAACCATTAATCTGTCCAATCCGCGCTTTATCGCACTGGACTGTGCGATTATGGGCGAGCTATCCAGACATGATCAGATGACTGTGGCCCGCATGCTGCTGGCGGTCATGAACAGCGACTTCATGCAGCTGATCCAGATTGTGCATCAGGCCGGCTGGATTCCACCAGGTACCGATCAGGATGCGCTGGCACGCGAAATGCGCCGTACTGTGGGTCCAATGGTTTCAAAACCAATGCATGAGCTGGACTTTGCCGGCATTCTGATTCAGGTCATGGACATTGCCCGTCGCTTTCATCTGGAAATTCCACCGCAACTGATGTTGTTATTGAAAACATTAGTCCATGTGGAGGGCCTAGGCACTGACCTATATCCGGAACTGGATATCTGGAGTCTGGCCAAACCGATCCTGACCGACTGGATCAAGGCACAGATGAATCCGCAGAAAAATCTGAAAGAACTGGGACAGAAAATCCCGGATCTGCTTTTAGGGGCGCAGGATTTACCAACCTTGATGATCGACAGCTTGAATGGTCTCAAAAATCAATCTGCCTGGCATGCGAAGCAATTAAATGAATTACAAATGATGCGTCTGCAAATGGAGCATCAGCAAAAACGCAGCTGGATTTTTGGCAGCTTGATAGCAATATTACTATCGATTGCCATTATTTCGCCTTGGTTAATCTCGTTTATTTTAATTGTTTTGGCTAGTGTATTGGCCATTTGGCGAATAGTAAAATAATTAAACCAGTAAAAGCCCACACCTTGTGGGCTTTTTATTACATTACTGAATATATTATTTAATTAGTATTTTGTAATAACGTATTTAAATGCTCTAGATTTTATTTATTTTTTTATATATTTTTTAGCCTATTATTTAAGATAAAATACACTACAATTCATAAACACAGGTTCGGGATAAAGGATTATTTATGATTAATAACACATTTAAATTAACTACTCTAGCAATTAGATCTCTTTCATAAATCAAAAAACGATCTTCTTTTTGGTTAATATTTGCACTTCGGATTTCTTGGCATTCGTGCATAATCTGCGGATGAAATACATCGATTCAAACAAGCTTTCTGATCCTCAGTTCAAGCGATACACAGGCATCTCATGGTCAACTTTCTATTTGATGGTTGAGCAATT
>NZ_PQLP01000003.1:0-163989 GCF_002918965.1 Acinetobacter sp. ACNIH3
CACCTGAGTTTATTTAATTAAGTTTATATAGTTTATTATTTTTAATAGATATCTAATAATTTTTGTTGCCGCATGTTAATTAAAAAATTATTAGATATCTGGAGTTTTAAATTGACTAATATTATTACACCCCCAATAGCAGTGCATTTTGTTTGGCATCAGGCAGATAATGAATCATTTCAAAAAAACTGTATACCTTTTAGAAAGTTTTTAACAAGAGATATTGAGCGACCATTTTCACGGGAATTAAATATTCCTACATTTTTTTATAGTGGTCTAAATGAAACTCCGAGTTATCCATCTAGTTTAGCTCAAAGAAATATAGTGTTTGTTTTTCTTAGCGAAAATACTCTTACAGATGAAAGATGGGTTGATTACTTTAAGACCTTTCCTGTAGAAGAAAATCAGTCACTTATTCCTGTAGCATTTGATAAAGAGGGTATAAAACATTGTTACCATAAAGGGTCTCTTTATAATCGAAATGCTTTGAGATTATATGATTTTAGTTTTTCAGATGATGATCAAACACATGAGCTAGAATCAATTTTAAAATTATCACATGAGTTATATCGATTTGGTTTTGTTGGGAGAAGAGCGTCACCCTTAGGCTCAAATACGTCGATTCATCTTTTTTTAAGTCATGCTAAGAAGGGAGAAACGGGTGCAATATATGCAAAAGCAATTAAGCATTATATTGATACCACGAATATGAAAAACTTCTTTGATGCTTCTGAAATTTCAGTTGGTTACCAGTTTGACACGGAGATAATAAATCATATTAATGAATCGACTTTAATTGCTATTACGACTGATGCATATTCGTCTCGTTATTGGTGCCAACGTGAAATTTTGGAAGCTAAAAAAAATAATAGACCGATTGTTTCAGTAAATTGCTTACAAGTTTACGAGGATAGAATATTCCCGCCAGCTGCTAATGTGCCTTGTGTGCATATTGCACCTTCTGATAAGCCAACTAAATTGGAAATTTTGAATATTTTAGTTGCTGCCCTAATTGAAACAATTAGATTTAATTTTTCTATCTCCTTGCTTAATTATTATAAAAAACAATCCTGGATTGATTCGACAGCAGTCGTATTGGCCCGTCCTCCTGAAATTCAACAGATAGTCTCTTTAAGAAGTGAGATGGTTGAAAATGAGACTTTAAAAATTTGTTATCCCGAACCTCCTATTTATGCAGAGGAAATGGATTGGCTAGAATTCTTAAAAGTTAAGCCTTCAACTCCTTTATGGACATGTGGCGATTCGAATACACAAAACAAAAAAATAGGTATTTCGATATCTGAATATGGTGCAGATTTTGAGAATATACATATCCATGAAGATGAGTTGAAACGATTCTCACAAGAACTTGCTAGACATCTTTTGGTAAGAGGTAATACTATTATTTTCGGTGGAGACTTAAGGGATGATGGTTTTACTGAATTCATTCTTGATGAAGCCAGCATTTTACAAAATAGATTACCTGAAAGAGAATTTAAGGTTGAGAATCATTTGGCTTGGCCATTACATCTCGTAAATAATTTGAATAAATGGAAAGCTAAATATGATCAGATAATTTCACATATTAAGTATTCTGTTCCTCATGATTTAGAATCTGAAGTTGATCAATCTAAATTTTTACAACCTGTAGATGTTCATGATCAATATGTGTGGTCAAGATGTTTAACTTTTATGCGAGAAAGCTCTATATCTAAAAGTGATATTAGGATTTTAGCTGGAGGAAAATCTAAAGGTTATAAAGGGAAAATGCCTGGTGTTTTAGAGGAATTCTTAATATCAATAGAGCATAACAAGCCAATATATTTAGTTGGTGGTTTAGGTGGTATCACACGTGATATTTGTATGGCTATTACTGGGCAGAATCACATACCTGAGGTTTTGACACTAGATTGGCAGTTGGCAAATAATCAAGGCTATAATGAATTAGTAGAGTATCTTTCTACTAAAGGTTATGAAATGCATTATCCTGATATTGTCCATAAGATTCAAAATATAGATATTAATCAGTTGGCATCATCGGCTGGGCTATCTTTGGTTGATTATAAGAAATTAATGGAAACACCATTTATTGATGAGATTATCCATTTGATTCTAAAAGGTATGAAGGAAATATCATGATTAGGTCTGTTAGATTGCTGTATAGCAATCTAACTGTTTTATTATTGATTAATAAAATCTGGTAGTCTTTTTCCTTTTACCCAAGCATATTTGAGCCCGTCTAGGTATTCACTCTTAGTAATTGTTGGATATAGTTCAAGATATTCCTGTCCTTTAAACTCTTTGTCTTCTTCAAAGGTTAATGGTAATACGCTGACTTTTTCAGGGCGATACCCATCAAAGTACCCCAATTCCCACGGCATCCATTTAGATTCTTTTGAGCTAAAAGTGTGAATATATATAAGAGATTTACATTGTCTCATTCGTTTTCTTAAAATGTCTGCTGTAGCTGCATTTACTTTATCTCTTTCTAATGAAGGGTCGATAATCCAATCAACATATACTGTAAAACCACTTTCTTCTAATAAAGTTTTAACACCTAAAATTAAATCAGCATCTTTAATTGCATGTGATAAAAATATATCAAATCTATTTTGCATCTCTTGATTTTTGATAGCTTCATTAAGTACTGAGTCAAGCATAATGTGTTTAGATTTAGCTTGAGCTCTAGTAGCTGCTGAACGCGCTTCTGATCGGGTATAAAATTTCATATTCCAAGTTCTTATTGGTTAATTTTCTTATTTAAAAAAGCCATTCATTTCTGAATGGCTTTCGATTTAACTAATGACATCTATGTGTCGCAAATGACATAAGATGTGTCGTTTTACGCAGATATCGGATCATTTTAAGCTAAACCTCACCAGCTTAATGCACCGCCAGTTTGGTAATCTGTTACGCGCGTCTCGAAGAAATTCTTCTCTTTACGCAAGTCCATCATCTCTGACATCCACTGGAACGGGTTATTCACACCAGCAAACTGTTCAGGCAGACCTAACTGCGCCAGACGACGGTTCGCAATGAACTTTAGGTATTCTTCCATCATGCCAGCATTCATACCTAATACACCGCGTGGCATCGTGTCACGTGCGTATTCGATTTCCAGCATGGTACCTTCAAGAATCATCTGGATGATTTCTTCCTGGAACTCAGTGGTCCATAAACCCGGGTTTTCGATCTTGATCTGGTTGATCATATCGATACCGAAGTTCAGGTGCATTGATTCATCACGCAGGATGTACTGGAATTGCTCGGCAACACCATTCATCTTGTTACGACGACCCATCGAAAGAATCTGGCTGAAACCGCAGTAGAAGAAGATCCCTTCAAGTACACAGTAGAACGCGATCAGGTTGCGAAGCAAAATCTGGTCGTTTTCAGGCGTTCCAGTTTTAAATGTTGGATCGCTTAACTGTTGCGTATATTTCAAGCCCCATGCAGCTTTACGTGCAACTGACGGTACTTCGCGGTACATGTTGAAGACTTCGCCTTCATCCATACCTAAAGATTCGATACAGTATTGGTACGCATGCGTGTGAATCGCTTCTTCAAATGCCTGACGCAAGATATATTGACGGCATTCAGGGTTGGTAATGTGACGGTAAATCGCCAGTACCAGGTTGTTTGCAACTAGTGAATCCGCAGTCGAGAAGAAACCAAGTGAACGCATCACGATGGTACGTTCATCTTCAGTCAAGCCATTTTCAGACTTCCATAGCGCGATGTCGTGGTTCATATTCACTTCTTGCGGCATCCAGTGGTTTGCACAACCGTCCAGATATTTCTGCCAAGCCCATTCGTATTTGAATGGAACAAGCTGGTTCAAGTCCGCACGACAGTTAATCATTGCCTTGTCGTCAACTTGTACACGTTGCGCGCCCATTTCAAGCTCTTCCAAGCCTGGAGCAACATCAAGCTGCTCTAGGGAAGCAGATGCTCTTGCCAACGAATCGGTTGGATTTGATCCTCGGTTTTGAGTGGCTCTAAGGGGTTGTGCAGCTGCCACATCCGACGATGTGTTGCTTGCATCAGGTACCACCTGTGAATTAGACGCTTTTTGCGGCTCGACGGGCGCAGGCTGCTGTGTTTGTGCAGCTGGTTTTTGCGAATCATCTTCGAAATCGTCCCAACTTAAGATAGACATATCAGTTCTCTCTTCGATGCTTATATCTTTTATTAGACATTCAGCCTCGCTGAAATGTCCTACTATACGCTCAATTTATGTAAGCAAAATTAAGTTTTGTCGATGACTGCTCTGCTTTTGTACGGAAGAGCAAAAATCCCCACTACTTATTTTGCTTGCGCGATTTATGAGCCTTTAACCAGAAATAGGCAATTGGCAAATAAAAGGTAAGTACAAAGGAAACGACCAATGCGACAAGTCCTAACAGATAATTGTGAGTCATTGGAGGCATGGTGGTTTCCTTTTATTGGTATCAAGCTGAATTAGTTTGATGCTGCTTAAGCCAGTCCCAAATATCTTTATTTAACCAACCTTGTCGATTGGTTGAAGTTTCTATGACTAATAAAGAGTCATTGTTGTCCATATGTTTTTTAAGTCTTTCTGATACTGCAGAAGCATTACCATTAGAGCAAACGGACCAATATGAATCCATTACCTTGCAATAACCATTGAAACTTTTAATTTCAGCGATTAAATCTTTGTAATTTTGACCTGCTTTATTTAAGTCATAACTTACAGAATAAACTGTCATTTTGCTTTACCTCGCATATATGTTGGACAGTTTTACTTAAAAGTCCTTGACGATATTGCGAGATCAGGCGATTATTTACCTGCTTTTTGCGAAGCAATATGTCGAAGAACTCGCTTCTTAGACTAGAAAGGGGATCTGTAGGAAGATTCCCTTTTTTTATGTCTAAAATTTGTCTCTTGGGTTTAGTAGTAGGAATTACTTTACCTTCGAGTTGAATTAACTATTTAAATAATTAATCCAAAATTTTTAATCCCCCTAAATCCCCCTTTATAAAAGGGGGAATTTCTCCCTCCTTTATTAAAGGAGGGTCGGGGAGGATTTAAAACCTGTCAGATTACTGACAAGCCTCACAATCAGGGTTATCAATTGAACATGCCATTGGTACTGGTGCTGCATTTGCAAAACCTTCTTCCTCAGCAGGAACTTCAGGTTTTGCTTCAACTGCTGGAGCGACTGCCGCAACAGGCGCTGCAGTTGCAGTCGCTTTAACAGCATTTAGTGCGCCAGTATTAATCGTTGATTTCTCAGCAGAAGTCGCACCCAATGCACGTAGGTAATAAGTTGTCTTAAGACCACGTAACCAAGCCATCTTGTAAGTGATGTCCAGTTTCTTACCGTTTGCACCAGCGATGTAAAGGTTCAGAGACTGAGCCTGGTCGATCCATTTTTGACGACGTGAAGCAGCATCTACGATCCAGCGAGTTTCAACTTCAAATGCAGTCGCGAAGATCGCTTTTAGCTCTTCAGGAATACGGGAAATCTTCTGCACAGAACCTTCGAAATGTTTCAGGTCGTTGACCATGACTGCATCCCAAAGACCACGTTCTTTCAACGCACGTACCAGGTATGGGTTAATCACGGTGAATTCACCAGACAGGTTCGATTTCACATACAGGTTCTGGAAGGTTGGCTCGATTGATTGAGACACGCCACAAATATTTGAAATTGTTGCAGTCGGAGCAATCGCCATCACATTCGAGTTACGCATACCGTCTTTTTGAACTTTGGCACGTAAAGTATCCCAGTCCAGACGTTGTGTACGGTCCACTTCGAACATGCGTTCTGGACGAGTTTTCGCAACCAGGTCAAGTGAGTCGATTGGTAAAATACCTTGATCCCACAATGAACCTTTGAATGTTTCATACGTACCACGTTCAACAGCAAGATCACTTGAAGTTGAAATCGCGTAGTAAGAAATCACTTCCATTGATTCATCAGCAAACTCAACCGCAGCATCAGAACCATAAGCAAGGTTCATTTCGTAGAGCGCATCCTGGAAGCCCATGATACCCATACCAACTGGACGGTGTTTCAGGTTTGAATTACGTGCTTGAGGAACAGCGTAGTAGTTGATGTCAATCACGTTGTCCAGCATACGAACCGCAGTTTTAACTGTACGTGCCAGTTTTTCACGATCAAGTACACCGCCTTGAACGTGTTGTACCAGGTTGATCGAACCCAGGTTACATACCGCGATTTCTTCTTTGCTGGTGTTCAGCGTAATTTCTGTACATAGGTTAGAAGAGTGAACCACGCCTACGTGTTGCTGTGGTGAACGCAGGTTACATACGTCTTTGAATGTGATCCACGGGTGACCAGTTTCAAACAGCATCGACAGCATTTTGCGCCACAAATCTTTTGCACGGATTTTCTTGTGCAGCATGTTTGTTTCTTTGGCAATGCTTTCGTAGTAAGCATAACGCTCAGCGAATTCTGCGCCTGTTAAGTCATGTAGATCAGGCGTTTCAGAAGGTGTGAACAGTGTCCATTCTGCATCTTCGAATACACGTTGCATGAACAGGTCAGGAACCCAGTTCGCAGTGTTCATATCGTGGGTACGACGACGGTCATCACCAGTGTTCTTACGCAGTTCCAGAAATTCTTCGATGTCCAGGTGCCAAGTTTCAAGATATGCACATACTGCACCTTTACGCTTACCACCTTGGTTTACTGCAACAGCTGTATCGTTCGCTACTTTCAGGAACGGAACCACACCTTGTGATTTACCATTTGTACCTTTGATGTATGAGTTCAGGGCACGAACTGGTGTCCAGTCATTACCTAAACCGCCTGCCCATTTAGACAGCATTGCGTTATCACGCATCGCGCCATAGATGTCAAACAGGTCATCATCAATTGTAGTCAAGTAGCAGCTAGACAACTGTGGACGTAAGGTACCTGAGTTAAACAGGGTCGGCGTCGATGCCATGTAGTCGAAGCTAGATAACAGGTTATAGAACTCGATTGCACGCTCTTCACGGTTTTCTTCGTTCAGGGCCAGACCCATTGAAACACGCATAAAGAATAATTGCGGCAATTCGAAACGTACGCCATCCGAGTGGATGAAATAACGGTCAAATAATGTTTGCAGACCTAGATAAGTAAACTGGTTAGAGCGTTCTGGTTGAATCGCTGTCGCAAGTTTAGCTAAGTCAAAGTTTAATAATTCAGGTGAAAGAAGTTCTAGCTCAATCCCTTTTTTCAGGTAAGTTTCCAGCGCATCGCCTTCAACGGTATCTGCAGGTAGACCCAGGAATTCCAAACCAGTTGCTACCAGGTCATTACGTAATAGACGTGCAGTCACATAGGTATAGTTTGGTTCTTGTTCGATACGGGTACGGGTCGCCATCATCATGGTTGTAGAGATGTCTGACTCTTTTACGCCGTTATACAGGTTTTTTACGGTCTCATCGACAATTGCCTGAACGTCGATTCCTTCAAGGCCTTCAGCAGCTTTAGCAACAGTTTCAGTCAGTTGGCTCAGGTCAAGCGGTTTGAGCTTACCCGCTGCATCAGTAGTTTGCAGGGTAGGGTGATGGTTAGCACCCAGCTGCTTACGAGCGTCAGAACGTTGTTCGCGATAGATGACATAGGCACGCGCAACTTTCTGTTCGCCGGTACGCATAAGCGCAAGTTCAACCTGATCCTGGATTTCTTCAATGTGAATCGTCCCACCAGAAGGCAAGCGACGTTTGAAAGTGTTCATGACCATTTCCGTCAGCTGCTCAATACGATCGTGAATACGGCTTGAGTCAGCACTTTGTTGACCTTCAACAGCCAAAAAAGCCTTACCAATTGCGACAGAAATTTTTTCTGCATCAAAAGTGGCAACATCACCGGTGCGTTTAATCACCTGAAGTTGACCAGGAGTTGAAGTAATTACGCTCATTTTAGCATAGCTCCATTGTCATCTATTTTTATGTTTATGGACCGTTTGAACTGGGCAATTTTATGCCACAGTGTTTGAGGAATAAACACAATACCTAGTGGTTTAAAAATTAATTGAACACAAGATACGGGAAAATTTAGGGTAGATCAATATTGACATTTTAATAAATATTTTAGTGAAACAACGTGAGAAACTTTATTAAAAAAATCCTTTTTTTTATCATCTTGGTGCAAGCCTTATTCGGCAAGGCATAGCATAACAAAGCTGGTAAGAAGTACTTATAGATAACATTGTGGATAACTCTTTTTGAGCAAATTGAGGGGCATTTTTTATTCAGATAGACGATTACCTAGCCTAGATTTGTTCAATGTTTTGTATAAAAAATGTCGCTAACAGAAATATCTGCAAAAAAATATTACAAAATGCTACTTTGATGTATCAGTTTGGTGAACGCTATCTTGTTTACAATGTAAACGTGTGTATATTGCTTGCTATATCCACCGTATCTATCAGATTTCAAAAGGATACGTCCATCGAATAAAGGTGCACAATATATGAGCCAAGAAGAAAAGTTACCCAAAATTCTAATCGTTGAAGATGATGAGCGTCTTGCTCGTTTAACTCAAGAATATCTTATTCGTAACGGACTTGAGGTAGGGGTAGAGCCCGACGGTAATCGTGCGATTCGCCGCATTATCGCCGAGCAGCCAGACATGGTAGTTTTAGATGTTATGTTGCCAGGTGCGGATGGATTGACCATCTGTCGTGAAGTTCGTCCACATTATCATCAACCGATTTTGATGCTGACTGCACGTACTGAAGATATGGATCAGGTATTGGGTTTGGAAATGGGTGCGGACGACTATGTCGCTAAACCGGTTCAGCCGCGTGTGCTACTGGCACGTATTCGTGCCTTGTTGCGTCGTACTGATAAAGTGCCTGAAGATGAAGTGGCTCAACGTATTGAATTTGACGATCTTGTGATCGATAATGGTGGCCGTTCTGTGACCTTGAATGGTGAATTGGTAGACTTTACCAGTGCAGAATATGATCTGTTGTGGTTGCTTGCATCAAATGCAGGCCGTATTCTTTCGCGTGAAGATATTTTCGAGCGTCTTCGTGGCATTGAATATGATGGCCAGGACCGTTCAATTGATGTTCGTATTTCGCGCATCCGTCCGAAAATTGGGGACGATCCAGAAAACCCTAAACGTATTAAAACAGTTCGTAGTAAAGGTTATCTGTTCGTTAAGGAAACCAATGGCATGTAAATACATGCCATTCCTAAGCTGAATAAGCGGGAAAGCTTATAAGTGTTCAAGCACAATATATTTTTGCGTATTTATGCAGGACTTGTCATTCTGGTACTCCTGGTGACCCTGTTCGGCTATCTGTTGGTGCAGATTATTAACTACCAGCGGGCGCAGGTATATCGTGAGTCCTTGACTGATGGTATGGCCTATATCATGAGTGAAGGGGTAGCACGCCAGCCGAATATGCAGCAGAAACTGGACTGGATTTCGGATGCTTCAGATTTACTGGAGCTTCCGATCTATTATGTAGAAGCTGAAAAAGTTGATCTGACCCGTGCAGAGAAACGTCGTATTGAAGACCGTAAGGCGGTAGTGCGTTGGGATGCACAAACCTCAGTGGCTTATGTGGTCATTGGACTGCGTGATGATCCAAAGCATTTTCTATATATAAAGGCAGACAATATTACCGAGCGCCAGATGAAGGCGCTGCCGGTATTTATTCTGGACTATCTGGTTTATTACCCAGGTCAGGAAAAAGAATATCTGGAAAAGATCCAGAAGTATTTTTCTTATCCAATCAGTATTCAGGATGTGCAAAGCCTGCCGCTCGATTCAGAACAGATTGGCCGTCTACGTCTAGATCACAGCATTATCCTCTACCGGGATAGTGCCACGATTCGCGGTACCACTATTTCAATTGTTTCTCCGATTCCGAGCTCAGTGTCTGAAGTACTGGTGATGGGGCCTGTGCCTTTGTTTAACTGGATGCCATTCCAGTTAGCGGCCGGGATTACCTTGCTAAGTATGTTTGTGCTGAGTCTGGGGGTATATGGTTTGCTGGTGCCAATGCAACGTAAGCTGCGTGAAGTTAGCTATGCCCTGAACAAGATGAAGTCCGGTAACATGTCGGTGCGTCTGGCGATAGATGGTAAAGATGAAATGGCATTATTGGCATCCAGCTATAACGCCATGTCAGATCATATTCAGCGTCTGATCGAAGCTCAGCGTGAGTTAATGCGTGCAGTTTCACATGAACTGCGGACTCCTGTTGCGCGGATCCGTTTTGCTATGGAAATGCTGGTGGATGAAGAAGATTATGAATATCGTCTGCAACAGATGGAGCAGATCGATAAAGACATCGAGGCCTTGAACAAGCTGATTGATGAGATCATGACCTATGCCAAACTGGAGCAGGGTACACCTTCCCTTGATTTCGAGAAGATTAATCTGCATGAAGTGCTGGATCAGGTTGTAGCTGAAACTGAAGCGCTAAAAACTGGTAAGAAGGTTGAGCTGCATCAGGTGCCGATGGATATCGAGGTTGAGGCCGAGCGTCGTTATCTGCATCGTGTGGTACAAAATCTGGTGGGGAATGCTGTGCGCTATTGTGATGAAAGAATCATGATTAGCGGTGGTATTGATGCCAATCAACAGGCTTATATCTGTGTAGAAGATGATGGTGCGGGGATTCCGGAAGAAGATCGTGCTCGCGTCTTTGAAGCCTTCTCGCGTCTGGATGACAGCCGTACCCGTGCATCTGGTGGTTATGGCCTGGGTTTGTCGATTGTTAGCCGGATTGCCTTCTGGTTTGGTGGCAAGGTCGAAGTAGATCAAAGTCCTAAGCTGGGTGGTGCACGCTTTACCATGAGCTGGCCAGCTCAACGTTATAAGAAGAAATCCCGCTTTAAGGCTGTTGAAGAGCATAAAGAAGACCTGGATTCCTTATAAAAAGGTGTCTGTGGATTATAAAAAAAACGATACATCCGCATCGTTTTTTTATTGAGGCTAATTAATGAAAGCACTCAGGTTTTATAATTTGCTTTATTTATGGATTTCAGCATCGGGCTCAATGATCGGTTTACCTTCGCGTAAACTTTTGGCCGCTTCCGAATTCAGATTCATCAGAAGTTTATTGTACTTTCCATCGATGCTATAGCTCTGAATCAGTTTTTGGTCGCCATGCAGAGTTTCCACGCGATATTCATCAGCAATATTTAAAATGCCTTCTAAATTTGTCGAGGCAGAAGCGAAATCCTTGCCAAACAGATCATAAATATCCTGCAAGTTGAAATTAGGAGTGTTTTCCTCAGGATGCTTCACAATATAGTTTTCAAGATGTCGAACAAATAGCTGGGCATAGAGAAAATAATCAGGTTTGTGGGTGAACTTTAAACTCATATATTCAATCCTTCTTGTTCATTTTTATGCTGTTTATAGGAATAACACAAAGCGATAAAGGGATGAAGTTGCAGATGCAAGTGGTTGCAAAAAGTACACAATTCACAGGCAGTAATTATGTTTCAGTAGAATCAGCCATTAAAACAATTAAACTGATTTTGGAAAAAATAATGAATTTATTGTTTTTGATTTATTAAAGCGATTATTTCGTAACATGGGCGATAGAACCTAGAAAAATCGGGTATTCGTCCAAAAAATCATCCAAAAGACTAAGACTTATAAGCTAGCAAGTGAAATCCAAAATCAGGTACAATTGGCGGGATTAATTTTGTGTTTGGTGTATTTGAAGGCCAATACATACATTCTTTGTTAATACATAGGCCTGCCAGGAGTTATCCCCGCATGAGTGCCATTACTCCATACGAATGGGCAATTATTGCCTTCGTGATCGGCGTTACATTTTTATGCGTCTTTATGCTCACTGTCCCATTACTCCTCGGGGGTAAATCATGGGGCCGTGCCAAGCAGGAGCAGTTTGAGTCAGGCGTAGTCAGCGCAGGTGGAGCTCGTATCCGCTTGTCTGCAAAATTCTATTTAGTTGCAATCTTCTTCGTCGTATTCGATTTAGAAGCACTTTATCTATATGCATGGGCAGTTTCTGTTCGTGAAGTGGGTTGGATTGGTTTTGCAACTGCAGCTATCTTTATTTTAGTTTTACTTGTCGGTTTGATTTACGAATTATCCACCGGCGCACTTAACTGGGCACCTTCAGACAAACGTAAGGCGACAGGAGTTAAAACTAAGATTGGTTCGCCAAACATGGATATCGCAGAAATCACTCGCTTCAACTCAATTGAAGAATTGGTTATAGACCCGACTGGTCAAATTCCAGCTCAATCATCTGGTCGTGTGAAAGGTTCACCGGCTCCATTATCTAATAAGGAGTAACCCGGGATGAAATACACTCTAACCCGTGCGAATCCGGATGCTGATCAATATCCACTTCAGGAACGTATTGTTGTCGACGATCCGTTACTACAAGAAGAAGTGAATAAAAACGTATTCATGACTCGCTTAGAAGATGTGCTGCACACTGCAGTAAACTGGGGTCGTAAGAACTCAGTTTGGCCGTTCAACTTTGGTACATCTTGCTGCTACGTAGAGTATGCAACGACCTTAACTGGCGTGCATGACTTGTCACGTTTCGGTGCCGAAGTTATTCGTGCTTCACCGCGTCAGGCGGATTTGATGATTGTTGCAGGTACCTGCTTCGTGAAAATGGCTCCGGTGATTCAACGTCTGTATGAACAGATGCTTGAACCGAAATGGGTTATTTCAATGGGTGCATGTGCCAACTCAGGTGGTATGTACGACATTTATTCAGTTGTACAAGGCGTGGATAAAATTATTCCGGTGGATGTGTACATTCCAGGTTGCCCGCCACGTCCTGAAGCATTGATTCAAGCACTCATGCTATTGCAAGACCAGATTCAACTTGAGCGTCGTCCGCTTTCTGCGGTGATTGGTGATGATCTTCAGCCAGTGTATAAGCCAAAGATGATGCCAGAACGTGACCGTAAGAAAGATCAGCGTATTGCTGTGAAAAATCTGCGCTCAATGGATGAAATTAAATAATTTAAGCGACAAATTTCTTTATGCACCCGACTTGGGTGTAGTTGTCGTTTAGGTTGACTGAATTTGTATTAAATAGGAAGCCAAGCCAATGGCTGAAACTGACATTGCTATGCCAGAATCAACATCTGTTGATTCCCGCCCTGCATTTGCAATTGTAGAAGAGCTCAAAACCAAGTTTGGTGAGAACTTCTATGTGCAAACAACTTTCGAGGATTTCCCGACAGTTTGGGTTGAGCGCGCACGTGTACAAGACGTTTTAATGTTCTTGCGTACAGTGTCACGTCCATACGTGATGTTGTTCGACCTGTCAGCGGTAGATGAGCGTCTGCGTACGCACCGCGACGGTTTACCTGCGTCTGACTTCACTGTGTTCTATCACCTGTTGTCGCTAGAGCGTAATACGGACATCCGTATTAAAGTTGCATTGAGTGAGAGCGATCTCAATATCCCGACTGCAACCAACATCTGGCCAAATGCCAACTGGTATGAACGTGAAGCCTACGATATGTTTGGCATCAACTTCGAAGGGCATCCAATGCTTCGTCGTATCCTGTTGCCAACTTACTGGGAAGGTCATCCACTTCGTAAAGAATATTCTGCACGTGCGACTGAATATACGCCGTACCGTCAGAACCAGGCGAAGCAGGACTACGAACAGGAACATCTTCGTTTCGTTCCTGAAGACTGGGGCATGAAACGCGGCACAGCTGACGAAGACTTCATGTTCCTGAACCTGGGTCCTAACCACCCGTCTGCGCATGGTGCATTCCGTGTGATTTTGCAGATGGATGGTGAAGAAATTAAAGACTGCGTACCAGATATCGGCTATCACCACCGTGGTGTGGA
The DNA here is from genome assembly GCF_002918965.1 of Acinetobacter sp. ACNIH3. NCBI lineage: Bacteria > Pseudomonadati > Pseudomonadota > Gammaproteobacteria > Moraxellales > Moraxellaceae > Acinetobacter > Acinetobacter sp. ACNIH3. The sequence continues at coordinate 13,812 of NZ_PQLP01000003.1, forward strand.
AAAGATGGCTGAACGTCAAACCTGGCATTCATTCATTCCGTATACAGATCGTGTCGACTACCTTGGTGGTTGTGCGCAAAACATGCCATACGTGATGGGTGTAGAGCAAATGGCCGGCATTACCGTGCCTGAGCGTGCGCAATGTATTCGTGTCATGATGTCGGAACTGTTCCGTATCAACAACCACTTGCTGTATATCGGTACTGCGATTCAGGATGCTGGTGGTATGACGCCAGTATTCTATATGTTCGCCGACCGTCAAAAGATCTATGACGCGATTGAAGCGATCACCGGTTACCGTATGCATCCAGCATGGTTCCGTATTGGCGGGACTGCGCATGACCTTCCAAACAACTGGCAGCACCTGATCCGTGAAATCCTGGATTGGATGCCAAAACGTTTGAAGGAATACCACACTGCAGCACTGAAAAACTCAGTATTTGAAGGCCGTACCCGTAACGTTGCGCAATACGATGCAAAATCTGCATTGGCTTGGGGCGTAACAGGTACCGGTTTACGTGCAACAGGTATCGACTTTGACGTACGTAAATACCGTCCATACAGTGGTTATGAAAACTATGATTTCGAAGTGCCGGTGGAGTACGAAGGCGATGCATATGCACGTGTGATCGTTCACTATCGTGAAATTGAACAATCGCTGAAAATCATCAAGCAATGTCTGGACAATATGCCGTCTGGTGCATACAAAGCGGATCACCCACTGGCTGTTCCACCACCAAAAGACAAGACTTTACAAGATATTGAAACCTTGATTACGCACTTCCTGAGCGTGTCATGGGGTCCTGTAATGCCTGCAGGTGAAGCATCTGTAATGGCGGAAGTGGTAAAAGGTGCATCGAACTACTACTTGACTTCAGACAAGTCAACCATGAGTTACCGTACTCGTATCCGTACACCGACCTTCACCCACTTGCAGCAAATGCCTTCCGTGATTAACGGCAGTCTGATGTCTGACTTAATCATTTATTTAGCGACAATTGACGTCGTAATGGCTGACGTGGATCGCTAAGGGGTAAACGCTTTATGATGATTTTGACTGATAAAAAGCCACGTGTGAATGTTGAAGGGATTTTGACAGCTGATGAAATCCACGAGATTGAACATCACATTGGTCACTATCCGTACCCACGTGCAGCGTGCCTAGATGCGCTGAAGTGTGTACAGCGTCGCAATGGCTGGGTAGACGATGCACAGATGAATGCCATCGCGCAGATGCTGAGCATGAGCCTTGCCGACCTTGAAGGTGTTGCGACTTTCTATAACCGTATTTACCGTCAGCCGGTAGGCCGTCATGTGATCCTGTTATGTGACTCTATTGCGTGCTTCTTGATGGGTGCGGAAACTTTAGCAGAAGCTTTCCAGCGTGAATTGGGGATTTCGTTTGGTCAAACAACCGCTGATGGTCGTTTTACTTTGCTACCAATCTGCTGCTTAGGTAACTGTGACAAAGGTCCAACCCTGATGATTGATGAAGATACTCATGGTCTGGTTGAAGTGACCTCAATTAAACAGTTATTGGAGAAGTATGTATGAATACTGAACCAAAACCAATTTATGGCGACGGTAATCCAGAAACGCATCCATTGACCTGGCGTTTGAGCAAACAAGCCAATGTTCGTAGTGTTGATGACTACGAAGCTTTAGAAGGTTATGCAGGCTTTAAGAAAGCGCTGGCCATGCCGCCTAAAGATGTGCTTGAAATCATTAAAGCAGCGACTGTTAAGGGTCGCGGTGGTGCAGGCTTCCCGGCAGGTATCAAGTGGTCTTTGATGGCGCCAAATGACAATTCAGGTCCTCGTTACCTGATTTGTAATGCCGATGAGATGGAACCAGGTACTTTCAAAGACCGTCTGTTGATGGAAGATCTTCCACACCAGCTGATTGAAGGTATGTTGATTGCAGGTTATACGCTTGAAGCAACCCATGGTTATATCTTCATCCGTGGTGAATACATCGAAGCTGCTCAGTACTTAAATGAAGCACTTGAGCAAGTTCGTGCCAAAGGTTACCTGGGTGACAACATCCTAGATTCAGGCTGGAGCTTCGAATTACACGTGCATACTGGTGCGGGTCGTTATATCTGTGGTGAAGAAACCGCATTGATTAACTCGCTTGAAGGTCGCCGTGCCAATCCGCGTACTAAACCACCATTCCCGCAGGTTGCAGGTGCTTGGGGTCGTCCTACGATTGTCAACAACGTAGAGACCTACAACAACTTGCCAGCCATCATGCTGCGTGGTCCTGAATGGTACATCGGCTTATCTGCGGGTAAATCGAAAGATCCAGGTACCAAGATTTATGGTGCATCAGGTAAAGTTAAATTTCCTGGTCTATGGGAACTTCCATTTGGTACCACTGCACGTGAAGTGATTGAAGATCATGCCGGTGGTATGCGTGATGGCCTGAAACTGAAAGCTTGGTTACCAGGTGGCGCATCCACGGACTTCCTGGCAGCTGAACATATTGACCTTCCTATGGATGCGGAAAGCATCATGAAAGCAGGTTCACGTCTGGGTACGTGTTTGCTGATGGTGGTTGATGAAACTCAATGTATGGTTTCAGCAACACGTAACCTAGAAGAATTCTTTGCGCGTGAATCTTGTGGTTTCTGTACACCTTGCCGTGATGGTTTGCCTTGGGCGGTGAAAGCGCTTAAAGCACTAGAAGATGGTACAGGTAAGAAAGAAGATATCGATCACTTACAAGAGCTTACCCGTAAGCTTTGGATCGGTAAAACTTTCTGTGCTCATGCACCAGGTGCGATGGAACCGTTAATGGGCGCACTCAAACATTTTCGTGGCGAGTTTGAAGCAAAAGTGGTGAATGCCGCAGCTCAAACCAGCAACGTAGAACAAGCTTAAGGAATTCGACTATGGCTACAATTCATGTCGATGGAAAATCGTATGAAGTCAACGGCTCAGAGAACTTGCTACAAGCATGTTTGAGTCTGGGCATCGACATCCCATACTTTTGTTGGCATCCATCCTTAGGTTCTGTCGGCTCTTGCCGTCAATGTGCTGTGACCCAATACGCGAATCCAGAAGATACGCGTGGCCGTTTGGTCATGTCATGTATGACGCCTGCGTCTGACAATACCTACATCTCGATTGAAGACAAAGAAGCAAAAGATTTTCGTGCTTCGATTGTTGAATTCTTGATGACCAACCACCCGCACGACTGTCCAGTCTGTGAAGAGGGTGGTCACTGTCACCTGCAAGATATGACAGTAATGACACAGCATGACCGTCGTCGCTACCGTTTCACTAAACGTACGCATTACAACCAGGAACTTGGTTCGTTTATCGCGCACGAGATGAACCGTTGTATCGCATGTTACCGTTGTGTGCGTTACTACAAAGATTATGCTGGCGGTACTGATTTTGGCGTATATGCCAATGCATCACGTGTGTATTTCGGCCGTCCAGAATCAGGCACTTTGGAATCTGAATTCTCGGGTAACCTGACTGAAGTATGTCCGACTGGTGTATTCACCGATAAGACTCACTCAGCACGCTATAACCGTAAATGGGACATGCAGTATGCGCCTAGCGTATGTCATGGCTGTTCTTCAGGTTGTAACATCTCTCCGGGTGAGCGTTATGGTGAATTGCGTCGTGTAGAAAACCGTTTCAATGGTGATGTTAACCAGTACTTCCTGTGCGACAAAGGTCGTTTCGGTACAGGTTACGTAAACCGTGAAGATCGTCCACGTCAGCCACAGTTCCGTACAGGTAACAACGTAGAAACTATTTCAGTTGATACTGCACTGGATACTGTGATTGCAAATATCCAAGGCAAAAAAGTTCTGGGTATCGGCTCTCCACGTGCGTCACTTGAAACCAACTATGCATTACGCGAGTTAGTTGGTCAGGACAACTACTCAACGGGTATGTCTCAAAAAGAGCAGAACCTAGTTGAACTGGCTGCTTCAATCATGCAAACCGAGGGTGTTTATAACCCGAACATGCGTGAAATCGAAAGCTACGATGCTGTTCTGATTCTGGGTGAAGATCTGACTCAAACTGCGCCACGCATGGCTTTATCTGTTCGCCAAGCTGCGAAGAACAAAGGTAAAGAAATGGCGGCAGAACGCCGTACACCAGACTGGCTGGCTGAGCCTGTTCAACGTATTGCGCAAGATGCAAAATCTCCGATTTACATTTTGGCAGCAACACAAACACGTCTAGCTGACGTAGCAACAGGTGAAGTGGTTGCATCTCCAAACGACATCGCGCGTTTAGGTTTTGCGATTGCAGCAGGTGTGAAGGGCGAAAGCATCCTTGGTTTGGATGATGATGCCAAAGCATTTGCACAAACGATTGCAGATACGCTGAAAGCTGCGAAGAAACCACTGATTGTTTCTGGTACTAGCTTGCAAGACGCTGCGATTATGGAAGCTGCTGCACAAGTTGCACAGAACCTTGGTAATGCTGGTCTGACTTTGACTGTTCCTGAAGTGAACTCAATGGGTCTGGCAATTTTCGGTGGTCACAGTCTTGAACAAGCATTCGCTCAAGATTACGACACTGTGGTGATTGTTGAAAACGACCTTTACCGTCGTTTACCAACCGCTCAGGTAGATGCTGCACTGGCAGGTAAAGAAGTGATCGTGCTTGATCATTCTGAAACTGAGACAGTGAAGAAAGCCAATATCGTACTTTCTGCTGCATCGTTTGCTGAAGGTGACGGTACTGTGGTATCTCAAGAAGGTCGTGCACAACGTTTCTACCAAGTGTATGACCCAAGCTATTACAATCCTGAACTGGCAATCAAAGAATCTTGGCGCTGGTTGCATGCCATTGAAACTGGTGTGAAAGGTCAGCCAATTTCTTGGACTGTACTTGATGACGTGATTGATGCAGTAGCGAAAAATGTTCCTGCACTTGAAGCGATTCAAGACGTTGCTCCAGACGCGGGCTTCCGTGTTCATGGTCTGAAAGTTGCACGTGAACCACGTCGTTATTCTGGCCGTACTGCAATGCGTGCACCGCTTTCTGTACACGAGCCGAAACAGCCGACTGACCAAGACACTGCATTAACATTCTCTATGGAAGGTTATGTGGGTGACCAGACTCCATCTCCACTTGTGCCATTTGCATGGTCAGCGGGCTGGAACTCTCCACAAGCCTGGAACAAATTCCAGGATAAAGTGGGTGGTCATCTGAAAGGTGGTGACTCTGGTATCCGTCTGTTTGACCTGTTACCAAAACGTCCAGCGCGTACTTTTGTTGCACCAGCACCTGTGCTTGTGAACGCTGAAAGCTTCCGTCTGGTACCGATGCATCACATCTTTGCCTCTGGCGAATTCACGATCAAAACACCAGCAATGGAATCACGTATTCCGGATGCAGTATTTGCAGTGGGCGAACAGGATGCTACACGCTTGAACCTGCAAGACGGTCAGAAGATCACTGTGAAAGCAGGCGAGACTTCAATCGTTCTTCCTGTACAAGTGATTGAATATTTACCTACAGGTTATATTGGTTACCCAATTGGTCTAGCACCGACGGTATCTCTTGCAGAGCCTGTTTCAGTCGCGGTAGGAGTGTAATTCATGGAACAAGAATTGATCCGTCAGACGCCGCTGTGGGCTGAAAACTGGCCAATTGCCTATTCAGTCATTCAAGCGATCGTGATCTTGCTGGTTGTTGTACTGATCGCAGCGTTGATGTCATTCATTGAACGTCGTTTACTGGGCTTGTGGCAGGACCGTTACGGTCCTAACCGTGTAGGTCCGGGTGGTATGTTCCAGATCGTTGCCGACATGCTGAAAATCATGTTCAAGGAAGACTGGACACCAAAATTTGCTGACAAGCTGACTTTCCGTATGGCGCCTGCAGTAGCGATGGCAACTGCAGTGCTATCGTTCATGGTTATTCCTGTCTCACCTTACCTGGGTGTTGCAGACATGAGCATCGGCCTGTTGTTCTTTATGGCAATGGCAGGTATTGCTGTTTATGCAGTACTGTTCGGTGGCTGGTCATCGAATAACAAATACGCGCTTTTAGGTGGTTTACGTTCTGCAGCTCAGACTATTTCTTATGAAGTGTTCCTGGGCATCTCGTTGATGGGTGTAGTGGCAATTGCTGGTTCATTCAACATGCGTGAAATTGTAGAAGCACAACGCGATGTATGGTTTGTGATTCCTCAGTTCCTTGGCTTCCTGATCTTCGTGGTTGCAGGTGTGGCGGTTACTCACCGACATCCATTTGACCAACCAGAAGCAGAACAGGAATTGGCTGAAGGTTACCACGTGGAATATGGCGGTATGAAATGGGGTATGTTCTTCGTTGCGGAATATGTCAACGTCGTACTGATCTCTGCATTGATCGTAACCTTATTCTTCGGTGGCTGGTTAGCACCTTTCAACCTGGAAATTTCATTCATTCCACCCGCATTCTGGTTCATTATCAAAACAGCATTCTTTGTAATGATGTTCGTACTGGCACGTGGTTCATTAATGCGTCCACGTTATGACCAGGTGATGAACTTTGGTTGGAAAATTTGCTTGCCATTGGCGTTGGTTAACCTTTTGGTGACTGGTGCTGTGATTCTGATGAATCAGGCCTAAGACAGCAGGGAGAACAAAATGTTTAAATTTCTAGCTGGATTCGGGTCAATCGTTCGTTCGTTGTTCATGGTGTTCAGCCATGCAACGCGCAAACGTGACACCATCTTGTACCCAGAAGTACCAGCCGAGGAAATCGTGCCACCACGTTTCCGTGGCCGTATTGTATTGACGCGTGACCCAGATGGCGAAGAGCGTTGTGTTGCATGTAACCTGTGTGCGGTTGCCTGTCCGGTAGGCTGTATCTCTCTGCAAAAAGCAGAAAAAGAAGATGGTCGCTGGTATCCGGAATTCTTCCGCATCAACTTCTCACGCTGCATTTTCTGCGGTATGTGTGAAGAAGCATGTCCAACCACTGCAATTCAAATGACACCTGATTTCGAACTCGGTGAATATGTTCGTCAAGACTTAGTCTATGAAAAAGAACACTTACTGATTTCTGGTCCTGGTAAATATCCTGACTATAACTTCTATCGCGTAACAGGTATGGCTGTAACTGGTAAAGAGAAAGGTCAGGCACAGCGTGAAAGTGCGCCTGTTGATGTACGGAGTCTATTACCATGATGTGGCCGTTTTATCTGATGGCGCTTGTGGCCATCGTCTCTACGGTTCGTGTAGTGACTAACGCGAACCCGGTACATGCTTTGTTAAGTCTGATTGTTTCACTTCTTGCAGTTGCAGGCATGTTCATGATCGTGGGAGCACCGTTTGCCGGTGCTCTTGAGATCATCGTTTATGCTGGTGCGATCATGGTCTTGTTCGTATTCGTGGTCATGATGCTGAACCTGGGTGAACAAACCATTGAGCAGGAGCGTAAGTGGTTAACTTCAAGTGCCTGGGCTTACCCGGCACTCATGAGCTTCCTGATCGGTCTGATCTTGGTTTGGGTGCTGAACTCAGATTACGCTCAGCCATCTCTGGTGATGGGTGCGGAAATTGTTGGCCCTAAAGCAGTTGGTCAAACGCTCTTTACACAGTACTTACTATTGGTAGAAGTTGCTGCGATGTTACTGTTAGGCGCACTTGTTGCTGCTTACCATCTTGGCAAACGTGAACCAGGTGCAGAAGAGGACAATAAATAATGGGCAACATCCCTTTAGAGCATGGTTTGATCGTTGCATCCATTCTTTTTGCACTGGGTTTTTACGGTGTAATGGTGCGACGCAACCTGTTATTCATTCTAATGAGCCTTGAAATCATGATGAACGCTGCTGCTTTAGCGTTTGTCCTGGCGGGCAGTGCCTGGGCACAGCCAGATGGTCAGATCATGTTCATCTTTATTCTGACGCTGGCTGCGGCAGAGGCGTGTATTGGTCTTGCGATCGTCCTTCAGTTCTATCATCGCTTCCATCATCTGGATGTGGATGCTGCTAGTGAGATGCGCGGATGAGTTATTTATATCTAACAATTTTATTCCCGCTCATTGGTTTTGTCCTTTTAGCGGCAGGGCGTAACAAGCTTCCTGAATCTGTTGCAGCCATTATTGGTGTGGGTGCCGTAGGTCTGTCTGCATTATTTGCACTGATCGCGGGTATGGACTTTACGGCTAACGGTTCCGTTGCTCAAGTTCAGCATCTTTGGACCTGGTTCAATGTAGGCGGTTTTGCTCCTGGCATCAGCCTGCATTTAGACGGTCTGTCTCTGTTAATGCTTGGTATGGTGACTGGCGTTGGTTTCCTGATCCATATCTTTGCATCATGGTACATGCGCGGTGAAGAAGACTTCGCACGTTTCTTCTCTTACTTCAACCTGTTCGTTGCGAGCATGTTGCTGTTGGTTCTGGGCGATAACCTGGCGTTATTGTTCCTGGGCTGGGAAGGCGTAGGTCTGTGTTCTTACCTGTTGATCGGTTACTACTACGAGAACCCGAAAAACGGTTTAGCTGCAATTAAAGCATTTACTGTGACTCGTGTCGGTGACGTATTCCTGCTGATCGCAATGTTCCTGATTTTCCAGCAATTCGGTACGCTGAATACTCAGTACATCGTTGAAAATGCTGCGACTGTGATGACTCAAAGCTCATCACTGACCATCTGGACTGCATTGATGTTGTTCCTGGGAGCTGCAGGTAAATCTGCACAGATCCCGTTACAAACATGGTTAGCTGACGCGATGGCTGGTCCAACACCTGTATCTGCATTGATCCACGCTGCAACGATGGTCACAGCGGGTGTTTACCTGTGCTGCCGTCTGTTCACAGTATTTGAACTTGCGCCTGAAGTGATGATGTTCATTTCGATTACTGGGGCGGTGACATTACTTGTAGCTGGTTTTGCTGCGCTTGTTCAAACAGACATCAAACGTATCCTTGCTTACTCAACCATGAGTCAGTTGGGCTATATGTTTATGGCTGTTGGTGCTGAAGCTTACCAGGCAGGTTTGTTCCATATGCTGACTCACGCATTCTTCAAGGCATTATTATTCTTGTCTTCTGGTGCGGTGATTCTGGCTTACCACCACGAACAAAATATCTTCAAGATGGGCGGTCTGTTCTACAAGAACAAATTCCTGTTTGCTTGTTTCGCGATTGGTGGCGGTGCATTGGCTGCAATTCCATTCATCACTGTGGGCTTCTTCTCGAAAGATGCCATCCTGGGTGCGGTATGGGTACAAGGTCAATCAGTTGCGGTATATAACTCACTGTACTGGGTAGGTGTTGCAGGGGCGTTCCTGACTTCAATCTATACCTTCCGTCTGATCTGGGTTGTATTCTTCGGTAAAGAAAATACCCCTTATCACGAAATCAAGGGTGTGACTTACTGGGGTCCATTGGCGATTCTTGCAGTTCTTTCTACTTTCGTTGGTGCAGCACTGAAAGCGCCTGTAGAAAACATCCTGAATTCAGCTAAAGTTCCTGCGTTTAATATTCCTGAAGCACTTGAGCATGGCATGCATACTGCAGAATATACTGCGGTAGGTATTGCGCTAGCAGGTCTTGCGCTAGGCGTAGTGTTATTTGCCTTTGCTTATAATGCAGTGAAATCGTTTGCTAAAACTTCACTGGGTGCTGGTCTTGCGAACATTTGCCGCAATGCACTTGGTTTTGATGCACTGTATGACCTGATCTTTGTGAAGCCTTATTTATTCTTCGCGAAATTGTTCGGTCGTGATCCAATTGATGGCTTGTGGTTAGTACTGCCTGCACTTGTAAAAGGTGGTCACAGCTTTACCAGCTCACGTCAAACTGGTTCACTGCGTGAATATGCATCTAGTATGGGGCTCGGTGTCGTTGTCCTACTGATGATCTTGCTCGTGATTCAGGTAGTGGGGAAATAAAATGGAAGCTCCAAACAACATGATTTTGCCGGCTCTGATCCTCATTCCGTTCATTGCAGGTTTTGTATGCTGGTTGGTCGACAAGCTCGACCAGTCTCTACCGCGTTATATCGCGTTAATCGGGATGCTGGTAACCCTGGTGTTAACCGTGGTTCTCTGGCAAAACGGTACTTATGTTTATGAATTAGGCGGTGCTACACCTTCGTGGGCTGCTGAGTTCAAATTGCCTTGGATTCAAACCCTGGGCATTAACATTCACCTAGCGGTGGATGGTTTATCTTTACTGATGGTTGGCTTGACTGCACTGCTTGGTGTATTGGCAGTCGGCTGTTCATGGGGTGAGATTCAGAAAAACGTTGGTTTCTTCCACTTAAACCTTTTATGGTCTTTGGGTGGCGTAATTGGTGTGTTCCTGGCAATTGACCTGTTCCTGTTCTTCTTCTTCTGGGAGATGATGCTGGTACCGATCTACTTCCTGATTGCGCTTTGGGGTCATAAAGGGGCAGAAGGCAAGTCACGTGTATATGCTGCAACCAAGTTCTTCATCTACACACAGGTTGCTGGTCTGGTGATGCTGATTGGTATCTTGGGTCTGGTGGTTGCTGGTTACTCAATGACTGGTGAAATCCGTTTTGACTACAACTTCCTGTTGGGCGTTGCGAATACACTGGATACGCAAGTTCCAGCATTGGCTTATGCCTTCATGATCTGTATGTTCATCGGTTTCGCAGTCAAACTTCCAGTTTTCCCACTGCACGGCTGGTTACCGGATGCGCATGCTCAGGCACCAACAGCGGGTTCTGTTGACCTTGCAGGTATCCTGATTAAAACTGCTGCGTACGGTTTACTGCGTTTCGTTATGCCGTTCTTCCCGGCAGCTTCGGCTCAGTTTGCAGACATTGCGATCATTCTGGGTCTGATTGGTATTTTCTACGGTGCATGGTGTGCATTCCAGCAAACCGACATGAAACGTCTGTTAGCCTACACATCTATTTCACACATGGGCTTCGTTCTACTTGCACTTTATGCAGGTAACGTACTGACTTTCCAAGGTCTGATGATCATGATGCTGGCTCACGGCCTGTCATCTGCGGCATTGTTCATTATGTGTGGTCAGGTGTACGAACGTGTTCACACACGTGACATGCGTCTAATGGGGGGGATGCGCGGTCAGTTCCCATACCTGGCATTCTTCCTGATGTTCTTCGTAGCAGCGTTGGTGGGTATTCCTGGTCTAGGTAACTTCATCGGTGAATTCCTGATCCTGATGGGTGCATTTGGTCAATATCCGACTTATACAATCCTTGCTGCAATCAGCTTGGTGTTTGCTGGTCTGTATGGTCTGATCATGATTCACAAATCACTGTTTGGTACGCCAAACGAAGAGCAAAAACAGCATTACACGAATCCGCTGAAAGATTTGAATGCGCGTGAAGTGGTAATCCTGTTGATCTGTGCGTTTGGTCTGTTATGGCTTGGTCTATACCCACAAAGCTTCCTTGATATTTCGAACTCAAGCATGGCGTGGTTAGCAAATAGCTACATTCCTGTGTCTGAAGCAGCTGATGCTGTGCAGCAAGCTGCCGTTTCAGCTGAAAATGTGGAGATCCAATAAGCCATGAACTTCACAATGTCTTTTTCTGAGCTTATGCCCCTAGCACCTGTGATGATCGTGGCGTTGACTGCGATCGTTGCAATGCTGGTGACAGCAGTTAAGCGTAACCACAACCTGGTTGCGACGACGACAGTTATTGGTTTAAACCTGGCTGCGTTATATATGATCTTCGTCCTGTTGGCGGGTAAATTTGCACCTGCCAACGTGATGAACCTGTTCATCGTAGATCCGTTTACGATGCTGTACCAGTTTGTGATCCTGATTGCTGCACTTGCGTGTAGCACACTGTCACATGCATACATTGAAACCTATAAAGACAACCGCGAAGAACTCTACATCTTGATGTTGTGTTCAGTTGCGGGTGCAATGTTAATGGTGGCAAGCACGCACTATGCTTCATTCTTCATCAGCCTTGAGTTAATGTCGATTCCGGTTTACGGCCTGTTGGCATATACACATCAACGTTCTCAGTCGCTTGAAGCGGGTGTGAAATACCTGGTATTGTCAGCAACTGCATCTGCAATGCTGCTGATGGGTATGGCTTACATCTATGCGTACACAGGTACACTGAACTTCACTGCTGAACCAGGCAAAATGTTCTCTGCATTTAGCCAGCCAGCTGTGGTAATCGGTCTTGCGCTAATTGTCTTTGCTGTGGCATTCAAACTATCGCTTGCACCATTCCACAAGTGGACACCAGACGTATATGCAGGCGCTCCATCACCAGTTGCAACTTTCCTTGCGACTGTTGCAAAAGTAGCAATGTTGGGTCTGTTTGTGCGTTATGTATTGTCTTCAGGTTTAATCTTGGCAGACAGCTTCGTCACCATCATTACGATCCTTGCAGTGCTTTCGATTCTTGCTGGTAACTTGCTGGCAGTGAAACAGGTGAACCTGAAACGTATCCTTGCATACTCTTCAATTGCTCACTTCGGTTATGTACTGGTTGCCATCGTTTCTGCACGTAACTCCGACTTCCTGCAAATCCAGGGCTTCGCGACATTCGAAAGCGTGAATGTGTATATCATCACTTATGTGTTGACGACAATCGGTGCATTCGGTGTAGTAACCCTAATGTCTAGTCCGTATAACAATACGGATGAAGCAGGTAGTTTGGCTGAGTACCGTGGTCTGTTCTGGCGCCGTCCAGTATTGACTGCTGTATTAACGGTGATGATGCTGTCTCTTGCTGGTATTCCATTAACAGCGGGCTTTATTGGTAAGTTCCTGGTTATAAAAACTGCGGTAGCAGGCGAGTCTTGGTTCCTTGCTGCAATGGTCATCCTGGGTTCAGGTATTGGTCTGTATTACTACCTGCGTGTAATGGTGGTAATGTACATGACTCCACCAGAAACGCCTCGTCTTGACGCTGTAAATCACTGGGGTCAAAAAGTGGGTGGTATTATGGTGCTGGCAGTGGCTGCACTGGTACTGATCCTGGGTGTTTATCCAGATCCAATGATTGCATTCTCTAAGCTTGCTTTCTTTGCAATCTCACCTGAGCTTCAACAGTTCATTTTCACTCTGGTGCAAAGCGGTTATAACTAATTAATCGAAAGATTAGAACGTTATTACAAAAAAAGCCTCCTCGATAGGGGGCTTTTTTATTTATATAAAAACGAAAATCGCTTTATAATAAGCAGCAATTTATCTTTAACCTTTTAGGTGTTCTCCCGTGGCTATCCATGAAATCCGTCATCCTTTAATCCGACATAAACTCGGTTTACTTCGTCGTGCAGACATCAGTACCAAGAACTTCCGTGAGCTGGCTCAAGAAGTGACCATGCTCTTGACTTATGAAGCGACCAAGGATCTTCCTGTTGTTGAGCATGAAATTGACGGTTGGAACGGCTCAGTCACTGTAGACCGTATCGCTGGTAAGAAAATTACCGTTGTGCCAATTCTACGCGCCGGCATTGGTATGCTGGATGGTTTTCTGAACCTGATTCCAAGCGCTAAAGTATCTGTACTGGGTCTTGAGCGTGATGAAGAAACTTTAGAAGCACGGACTTACTATAAAAAACTGGTACCAGATGTACAAAACCGTATTGCGATGATTATTGATCCAATGCTAGCGACGGGTTCTTCTCTGGTGGCTGCAATTGATGTGCTGAAAGCAAGCGGCTGTAAAGACATTCGTGTGATGGTACTGGTTGCTGCACCAGAAGGTATTAAACGTGTTGAAGCAGCACATCCAGATGTGGTGATCTTTACGGCTGCGGTGGACGATGGCTTGAATGAAAATGGTTACATCGTTCCAGGTCTGGGCGATGCGGGTGACAAGATTTTTGGTTCGGTTCAAAAAGACTGATTTTTGAAGATGAACAGGAAAGGGGCTTTTATAGCCTCTTTTTTATATACTGAACAATATAATGGTCAGATTAGGGTACGTAAATGAGTTCTGAACAATATCAAGGCAAAGTCAAACAATACAATGCAGAGAAGGGCTTTGGTTTTATTTCATCTCCAGAAGGTGATGTATTTTTCCATATCTCGGATTTTCCTGCAGACTCAGGTGAGCCAAAGCGTAATGATCGGGTAAAGTTTAATGTGGTTCAAAATGGTGATAAGTACAAAGCTATTAAAATTGAACGCGTAGCTGATAAGTCCAAGAAAGCGAAAAAAGCCCAGGCTGTCGCGGTAAATACTTCAATTACCACTGAATTATTGTCTAGCTTAAAACGTTAAATTTTTACTTTCCATTTAAACTGAAAAGGGGCTTTAGAGCCTCTTTTTATTTGATTTTTATTTAATGTAATTTTATAACGGTTTTTTTAACTTAAATGCTATGCGATGTTGCTAAAACAATAAAATACCTACTAAAGCTCACAATATATCTTATGGCCTTCCACTTAAAATACGCATCTATGATGATTCAGGGACATATATCATGTTTACAGATGGAAGAGTTAAAACCTATGACTCCCTAAGCGGGACCGGAAGCATTGAACTGGCAAACACGGCACAGGAGTTAGGTTTCCAGTTACAGCAATTACCTTCACCTGAAATAATGCCTCAAGTTGGAGAGCGGCTTAAATTCAGAATCATTGAAGAACAGAATAAGATTCAATTGGACAATATGGTGCGTCTAGATATCAAACCCCAAGAGGAATTTGTTCCTGAAGTAGTCGTACTACCATCTCTAGCACCTGCCATGGTGGCTGTTCCAGTACGTAACAGTATTTTCTTTAGTCCTACACTCTGGCTGGCTTTTGTATCAGCGCTTGGCTTCATGATATTTGGAGAAATTTAGGTCAGTCTTCAGTTTTTAATAAGATATTTGTCCCATTCTTAAAAAAGCGCCTTAAGGCGCTTTTTTAATTTGAACAGAAATTTAGGCTTCACAGAATTTCATAAAAGCTTTTAAACCTGGACCTTGATACTTCTGACGGTGTACCAGCATAAATAATGGACGGGTTAGAGACCAGAAGGGTGTATCAAGAATCACCAACTGACCTTTTTCACGTAAAGGTTCAATTGCCAGTTTAGAAATACAGGACATACCTATGCCACCTGCAACTATCTTCAGAATTGCCTCGTTATGACCGAGTGTCAAACGGATATTAGCATCTGGAACATCTTGCAGAATGGCATTGTCAAAGACTTCGCGCGTACCTGAACCTTCTTCACGCAAAATCCATTCTACAGATTTAAAGTCTTCAGCAGTCAGTGGACGGTTTAACTGAGCAAGTGGATGATCCGGAGCACAGCACACTGCGAGTTCATCATCACGCCAATGGATGCATTGCAGCTGTGGCAAGTGGCAGGAACCTTCAATCAGCGCAAGATCCAGCTGGAACTGGTTGACGGCTTCAATCATCTGGCGAGTATTACCCACCTGAAGTTGCAAGTGTGCCTGTGGCTGGATTTTTAAAAAATCCGCCATTAGGTCTGGCATCAGATAGTCGGAAATGGTCAGGGTCGCACCGAGACGCAGGTCAATGCTTTGCAGTTCACCTTTAGCAGCTTGTTCAAAAGCTTCACAGCGACCAAGAATTTCAAGTGCTTGCGGGAGAAGAAAACGACCTAAATCATTGAGCTGTAAACGCTTGCCTAGACGGTCGAATAAAGGTGCGCCAAGACCATCTTCTAAATCTGCTAAAGCCATACTCGCCGCACTTTGGGTGAGTTTGACTGCATCACTGGCTTTGGTGACGGTACCTTCTTGAGCAACTGCTACAAAAACAGCCAACTGGCGTAGAGTCATGCGCATGAATAGAGCCTTAACATTTAAAAAATATTAATAAATTATGCTGTCATGCTACCATGAGCATAGTCTTTGATGCCACGTTTGAATCATGTCTATTGAAAAATTTAGCTTAGAAAAGGTTTTATCTGTACACCGTTGGACCGATACGCTGTTTAGTTTCACCATGACCAGACCTGCACATTTCAAGTTTACTGCAGGGCAGTTTGCGCGTATTGGCTTGAAGATAGGAGATGAACTCGTTGTCCGGGCATATTCAGTGGTGTCTTCACCTTTCGATGAAACCCTGGAATTTTTCTCAATCGTGGTGCCTGAAGGTAAATTTACTTCAAATTTACAACATCTTAAAGTGGGTGATGAACTTTACCTGGAAAAGATTCCTTATGGCTATCTGACCTTGGCACGTTACCAGCTGCCATTACCACAAGATTTATGGTTACTGGGAACAGGTACAGGTTTGGCGCCATTTTTATCCATGCTGCAAGACTTTGAAACCTGGAATAACTATAAGCAAATTAATCTGGTCTATAGCGTGCGTACGCAAGCTGAACTGGCTTATGTAGAGCGTATTCAGGAAATTGCAGAAAGCTTTGGTGAAGGACATAGCGGTTTTAAATTTATTCCAATTATTACCCGTGATCCTGAAGCAGCATTGCATGACCGTTTACCGGTTCTGATTGCAAATGGTGAACTGGAAAAAGCCGCAGCTATGCAGCTTAATCCTGAAACCAGCCATGTCATGCTCTGCGGTAACCCGGATATGGTTGAAGATACCAAAGAAGCATTAAAAGCACGTGGTTTGACCATGAACCGTCGTGGTGAAGGAAATATTGCAGTCGAGAATTATTGGTAAGCATTATTCTCCCTCGTCCTTTGGGTTGAGCAGCATCGCTGTGCAAGGGAAGGGATTAAGTTAAAAAATATTTCTTGAAATCAGAATCCCCCTAAATCCCCCTTTAGTAAAGGGAGACTTTTATTTTCTTTAAACACAAAAAAACCTCCATGTCGGAGGTTTTTTACTTTGTATCTCTTAATGGACAAACATATCCATAAAGTCCCGGATTTCCTGGATCGCTGTCTCTACATCAGAGGTCAGCCACGTCGGTTCAAAGAAACCGGCATAATGTTCGATGCGTTCCGCAGGCACGACCAGACGTACCGGACATTCTTCTTCCAGTAAGCGCCATGGAATGATGGGTACGTCATTGTCGAGCCAGGCTGCGACATTACGCACATCAATGATCATTGCATTCACGCAGTCCGGGAATGGCATCACCGACATTTCTTCGGTACGACGACGGAAATATTCCAAATCCTGCCAGCGCAGCAAAAAGCTTGGCTTGCTGAATTCAATAATTCCAATCAGATGCTGATCGCGGGTGTGGTGTAACGCACATTGATGTGTGACGTCAGTGTCAAGATCAAGCGATACACTTTGTTGACGATACGCCATAAAAATCGAGTGTATAAATAGGAGGTGGATGATTATAGCGCATTTCGTACCGATAGGGCAGCGATTCAGTTTGCTTTCCCTGGACAATGGATGAACTGGTACGGCTTATGCATATCCTCAGGGAACAAAGATAAAAACAAAGAGGTTGCTATGTCAGAGTCAAAAAGTGTCATCGATACCGGCGTCACCGAAACAACAGTACAAGAAGATTATTTTGCCCTGCGACAGCTAAAAAAAGGTGCTGTAGGCTGGCTGCTGCTTGTGGGTTTAGGGGTGGCCTATGTGATTTCCGGTGACTTTGCCGGCTGGAATTTTGGTTTGGCTCAGGCGGGTTGGGGCGGGATGTTTATTGCCACTGTTGTGGTGGCATTGATGTATTTATGCATGTGTCTGGCCATGTCGGAAATGTCGACCATGCTGCCGACTGCTGGTGGGGGTTATAGTTTTGCCCGGACTGCTTTTGGTCCCTTTGGTGGCTATCTGACAGGTAGCGCGATCCTGATTGAATATGCGATTGCACCGGCAGCCATTGCCTGTTTCATTGGTGCCTATTGCGAAGCCTTATTTGGTATTGGTGGCTGGATCATTTATCTGGTCAGCTATCTGATCTTTATGGGCTTGCATCTGAAAGGTGCTGGTGAAGCACTTAAAATCATGTTCGTGATTACCGCAATTGCTGCGGTAGCTTTGATGGTATTCATCTTCGGCATGTTGCCGCATTTTAATAGTGCAAACCTGTTTGATATTGCGGTCAGTACTGAAGCGGCGGGTGCCAGCACTTTCCTGCCATTGGGTTATCTCGGTATCTGGGCGGCCGTGCCCTATGCAATCTGGTTCTTCCTTGCTGTTGAAGGCGTACCATTAGCGGCAGAAGAAGCCAAAGATCCGGCAAAATCCTTACCGCGAGGTCTGATTGGTTCCATGCTGATTCTGGCATTCTTTGCGTTAAGTATTCTGTTACTCGGTCCTGGTGCAGCCGGTGCAGATGCCCTTAAAGATTCTGGTGCGCCACTAGTCGATGCCTTGGTTGCAGTCTATGGGTCTAATACCTGGATGGCAAGTTTTGTGAATTTTGTCGGGCTGGCGGGTCTGATCGCGAGTTTTTTCTCGATTATTTATGCCTATTCCCGTCAGATTTTTGCACTGTCACGTGCCGGTTATTTACCGAAAAAATTGTCTTTGACCAACAGCAATCATGCGCCTTATCTGGCCATCATTATTCCGGGGATTATTGGCTTTCTGCTGTCACTTTCAGGTGAAGGTGATCTGCTGATCCTTATGGCAGTTTTTGGCGCGACGATTTCCTATGTCTTGATGATGATGTCCTACATTAAACTCAAAGTATCTCGACCAAATCTGGCACGCCCGTATAAAGCACCGGGCGGTATTGTCACGGCATCGATTGCTTTAGTGCTTGCAGCCATTGCAGTGGTCGCTGGCTTCCTGGTCGATCCAAAAGTCTGGTTAATGGCAGCTGCGATTTATGTCGTACTGATTCTCTACTTCCTGTTGTATAGCCGTCATCATCTGGTGGCAGGCACACCGGAAGAAGAATTTGCCCGTATTGAAGCAGCAGAAAAGGAATTGAAATAAATCATCTTGAAGGGAGAACATGCTTATGCTGTATCAGATCAATGTGGCCAGTCAGCACTATATTTTTGAAGACTTAAAAACACTGATGGCCAAGGCTAGCCCTGAACGGTCTGGCGATCAGCTGGCAGGGATTGCTGCCCATGATGCAACTGAGCGGGTTGCTGCACAAATGTGTCTGGCAGAAGTACCATTACAGCAGTTTTTGAATGAAGCTTTAATACCTTATGAACAGGATGAAGTGACCCGACTGATTCTGGATGAACATGATGCCGCTGCCTTCTATCCGATCTCGCATTTTACTCTGGGGGATTTTCGTAACTGGCTGTTGAGTACAGATGCCACCACTGAAAAAATTACGGCCTTAAAAATGGGGCTGATCCCAGAAATGGTGGCAGCGGTCAGTAAAATCATGCGCAACCAGGATCTGATTCTGGTGGCAAAAAAATGCCGGGTGGTGACCCGATTTAGAAACACCATCGGGCTGGAAGGACATCTTTCCACCCGCTTGCAGCCGAATCATCCCACCGATGATCTGATGGGAATTTCAGCATCGATCCTGGATGGGCTGATGTATGGCAGTGGTGATGCGGTGATCGGGATTAATCCTGCGACTGACAACCTGCAAAACCTCTCCGAGTTATTAAAATTATTGGATCATATTATTCATGAATATCAGATTCCGACCCAGTCCTGTGTGCTGACCCATATCACTTCAGGGATTCAGTTGGCGAATAAAAATATCCCGATTGACCTGATGTTCCAGTCCATCGCGGGAACTGAAAAAGCTAATACCGGCTTCGGCATTAATCTGGAACTTTTACAGGAAGGTTATGAAGCGACTTTAAGCCTGAAACGTGGCACAGTGGGTCAGAACGTGATGTATTTTGAAACTGGACAGGGCAGTGCTTTGTCCAGTAATGGTCATCATGGGGTCGATCAGCAAACTCTGGAAGCACGTGCCTACGCCGTGGCACGTAAATTTAACCCTTTATTGGTCAATACCGTGGTCGGCTTTATCGGCCCGGAATATCTGTATAACGGTAAGCAGATTATCCGGGCAGGACTGGAGGATCATTTCTGTGGCAAGCTGCTCGGCGTGCCGATGGGTTGTGATATTTGCTATACCAACCATGCCGATGCAGATCAGGATGACATGGATATCTTGCTGACTCTACTCGCCAATGCCGGACTGAATTTTATCATGGGGATTCCGGGTTCAGATGATGTGATGCTGAACTATCAAACTACCTCTTTCCATGATGCTTTATATATTCGTCAGTTATTAGGCTTAAAACCGGCGCCTGAATTTGACCACTGGCTGCAACAGCAGGGTATTCTTTCTCAGCAAGCCCATCAGTTGCAGTGGCCGACTGAATTACCCAAACAGTTTTCCCGTTTGATGCTGTCTTAAGGAGTGCTGATGAAACTGGTTCCTGATGTGCAATTTCAGTCACAGCTGCAAGACAATCCCTGGCAACAGCTCAAAGCCTATACCGATGCGCGTATAGCCTTAGGCCGGGCAGGTGGCAGTTTACCAACCCGACCAAGTCTGGAGTTTCAGCTGGCACATGCCCAAGCCAAAGATGCTGTGCTTAAATCACTTGCTGCTGACCAACTTAAAGCAAGTCTAAGCAGGACTGGTCTAACGATTTTAGACATTGAAAGCCAGGCAGTGGAAAAGGATTTCTATTTAAAACGCCCCGATTTGGGCCGTATCCTGTCTGATGAATCTAAAATGATGTTACAGCAATACCGGAATGAACATCATGACACGTGGGATGTGGTGATTGTCGCGGGAGATGGACTATCTGCACGTGCTATTGAAGAAAATACACCACACTTTATTCCTGCTTTGGTAGAAGCTTGCAAAGTACAAGGCTGGAGGTTAGCTCCTGTAATTATTGCCCGTGGTAGCCGTGTCGCACTGGGAGATGAGGTTGCAGAAATTTTAAAAGCCAAAATGCTGGTGATGCTCATTGGTGAACGCCCAGGGTTAAGTTCTCCGGATAGTATGGGAATTTATTATACTTATAGTGCTTTTAAAGGCTGCCATGATGCACTTAGAAACTGTATCTCCAATGTTCGTCCGGCAGGTCTGTCCTATCCGCTGGCGATCCAACGCTTAATCGCACTCATGCAAAAATCCTGTGCATTGCAGCTTTCGGGCGTACAGCTAAAAGATGAACATGAAACATTGGTTGAAGTTCGGCATGAGCCAGGCAAAGGATTATTTAAATAACCAATAGTGTAGAAACTTCTACGCTGTTACAGACTTACACGCCGTCACCATCTCACTTATTTTTGTCACACAAGTTAAAAAATCAACTTGTTATGATGAAATCCACACATGAATAAAAAACAGTGAGGATGGTTATGGCTAATGATTTCAACAAAACACCACCTTCAGGCTATGATGAAGATACACGGCAGAAGAAAAGAATTCCTGTCTATATTTTAATTTTAGTGGGTGTCTTCCTGCTGGCATTGCTACTTTATATGTTTGCCGATATTAAGCCTTCACCAGAAGAAGCACCTCCGGGTCATCCAAATCCGCAAGCTCAACCAGCAACCATGAACAATACGACCCCAGCTCAGTCAGAGGAAGGGCGTAGTCAGGATCTGAATCAGCCTGCGAACTTAAGTGGTGTTACTGGTACGACTGAAGCTACCGCAGAAGATACAGCGGGAGGTATGGATGTTGGTATAGCAACCGACTCAGAAGGATCTAGTCGAGGTGCTGGTCAGTAGGCACCCTCTTAAAAAGCCCTGGTTAAGAATCAGGGCTTTTTTGCAATCTAATGTGCGGATTTGTTGTAGTTGTGCATTTCTCAATTGAATAAAAAAAGCTCCAATTCTAATGTGAATAATGCATGACAGACGGCTTTACAACTTTCCAAAAAAGAAGTCTGTAAATACTTATAAATAAAGTAAAACCATAGAGGGCATGACAACATGAATGAATATATGAGAGGCCCAGGCGGTTATGATGCCATGTACTATTGGGAACAGTTTCATCCCATATTAAGTGCAGTGGCGATCCTGCTGATAGGCTGGGTTATTGCATTGCTGGTCTCTGCAGGCGTAAAAAAAATCCTGCAAAAGCTTGGCACCAATGAGCGGCTAAACCATGCGACTGGCCATCGTTCCAATATTGAAAATATCATCACAAGAATTGTCTTCTGGTTAATCCTGATTATGGCAGTTATTGGTGCACTGAATGTGCTGAATCTGACCAATGTCAGTGGACCGTTCAGTAACATGATTCAGCGTTTCCTGCTGTTTATCCCTCAATTGCTTGCTGCGATTGCTGTCGGATTCATTGGCTGGATTGTTGCCAATCTGGTCAAGGTGGGACTACAGAAACTGCTTGACCGCACTCAACTGGATGAAAAACTCAGTTCAGAAGTTGGTGTAAAGCCATTAAGTGAGAATATCAGTGAAATTATTTACTGGCTGATTCTGTTGTTATTCCTGCCTATCGTACTCTCGATTCTGGGTTTAAGTGGTCTGCTGTATCCAGTTCAGAACATGGTCAATGATGTGGTTGGTTATCTGCCTAATATCTTTATTGCCGGTGTGATTGTTTTTGTCGGCTATATTCTGGCGAAAATCATTCGTGGCATTGTAGAAGGTTTATTGCGTAGTATGAATGTACAGCAACAGGCAGAAAAAGTTGGCATCTTCAAGAACTCTAATGTTCCTCAGGTGATTGGTTCCTTCATCTTTGCTGTAATCATTATTACAGCGCTGATCATCGCTTTTGAAGCTCTCGGTATTGAGGCGATTTCACAACCTGCAACCGCGATGTTGTATGAGGTAATGAATGCCATTCCAAATATCATTGCCGCAGCCCTGATTCTGATTCTGGCTTATGTCGTATCGAAACTGGTCGCGAAGCTGGTTACTGAAGTTCTGGCAGGTACGGGTGTAGATGAAGTTCCGGCCAAGCTAGACTTACAACGTTTCCTGGGTACCACTAAAATTTCGCATGTCGTGGGCGTCCTGATCATTCTGTTCACTATGCTGTTTGCTGTGTCTGAAGCGGCGAACCGTCTTGGCTTTGAACAGGTAAGTAGCCTGATTGCGATGTTCATTTACTTCGGTGCGAACATCCTGCTCGGCGCAGTGATTCTGGTGGTTGGCTTCTGGCTGGCAAATGTGGTTGCGAATGTAGTGCAGCGCGGTGAATATAACAGTTCACGCTGGTTAGCCAATCTGGTTCGTGTCCTGATTATGGGTCTGGTAGTTGCAATGGGCTTACGCGCAATGGGCATTGCCGATTCGATTGTAAACCTTGCATTCGGTCTGACTCTGGGCGCAGTAGCAGTGGCTTTTGCTCTGGCATTCGGTCTTGGTGGTCGTCAGCCGGCAGAACGTGTTCTGACGGATTTGATTGATAAAGCCAAACGTGAAGGCAAAGAACCAAATCCCTTGAAAAAAGATACTGATATCATGACTTCAGCTTTTGGTTCAGGTAGTGCGACTTCTGCGACTGAACCAGCTACTACAACAGGAGCGAGTATCGTGCCTACTCCAGGTCAGAATGATGACAATGCGCCAATGCGTACGGACTTATCGAATAGTACCCCTGCATCACTTACTACTGCACCGCAGGATGATGAAGCATCGGGTATTGATCAGGTTACTCCAGATATAGATCAGGCTGTACCGGACTCACTCGACGTCGATCCAACTCATCCACCAGCTAATAATCCATTTGGCTCTACAGGTGAAGACGAACCGAATGTCGATAGTCGTCCAAAGAAAGATGACCTGAATTAACCTGTTCCAATCAAATAAAATCGGCCACGCTTAAGTGGTCGATTTTGTTCAGTCATGAGGAAAAATGAATGAATGCAAAAAAACCGAATAAAGTTCTAGCACCTTTAGTGATTGCAGGAATTACGATTGGCTTTTTTACTGCTGCCTATAGATTTGTCTTTGTTAAGAGCAAAGCAGATAAGCGCTCTGAACAAGTGCTGGAAAAGAACATGCCGGATACAGACGAATTTAACTAAAAAATCCTGTTAATTGATTGAAATAGAATTGTCATGTTGAAAATATAGAATATTCAAATGAATACTAAATAAATTTTGGTATTCTTATTGCATTAATAATATAAAGACAAAGGAGATCAACAATATGTGGAAATTAAAACAGTCTAAATTTATTAGCTCTACTGCAAATGCAGCACCATATTATTTGCAAGAAGCCGGCCGAAAAATGCAGCTGACGATTGACCGTCTTGAAAATACGGCCAATCTTAAGCTGTTTAAAACAGACTATCTGGAGTGAACTTGAGACTGACTTTAGAGTATTTATAAATTAAACATATTCTGATGCGGCATGCGCCGATGACCATGCCCATTGGAAATTAAATCCACCCAGATGTCCGGTAACATCCAGAATTTCACCGACAAAGAACAAACCTTTTTGTTTCTTGCTTTCCATGGTCTTGGAAGAAACTTCGGTAGTATCTACACCCCCTAGCGTTACTTCGGCAGTACGATAGCCTTCGGTGCCTGATGGTTTCACTTCAAAGCTGTGCAAACGTTTGGCGATCTGTTCTAGTTTATCATCACTGATATTGCCAATCGAGGTTTCTGTAACCTCAGTCCAGATCAGATTCTGTAATTCCAGTACCACACTTTTGGGTAAGTGCTCGGTGAGTAGGGTCCGTAACAAGACTTTTGGCTGGCTTTGTTTTCTGGATTTGAAGAAATCAAACAGATCCACACTTGGCAGGAAATCGACCTTAAAGCTTTGACCAACATCCCAGTAGTTAGACAATTGCAACGAGCTTGGACCACTTAGGCCACGATGGGTAAACAGCAGGGCTTCAGTAAAGCTGTTCAGCTCATTGGATAAAGTTGCTTCTACCGCATTACCACTTAAGCGCGTCGTAACTTCTTTAAAATTATCCGAGAAGGTGAAGGGTACCAAACCGGCACGGGTCGGATAGATAGAGTGACCAAATTGCTTGGCAATCTCATAGCCAATACCAGAACCACCCAGGGTCGGAATTGACAGGCCACCGGAAGCCACCACGACAGATTCAACTTCAAAATATCCCAAAGACGTTGCAACCTGGAAACCTTGATCGTCGACCGCGTTGACTGCTTTGACTTCACAACTCGTTTTAATATCGACCAGACCGGTCTTATCACATTCAGACAGCAGCATTGCCAGAATTTCCTTGGCGCCATTCAGTGTAAACAGCTGCCCATGCTTACGCTCTTCATATTCAATACCGTACTCGCACACCATGCCAATGAAATCCCAGTTGGTATAACGAGTCAGAGCTGAAATAACAAAATGTGGGTTATGCGAGATAAAATTTTCCGGCTCGACGTACAGGTTGGTGAAGTTACATTTGCCACCACCAGACATTAGGATCTTTTTACCGACCTTATTGGCCTTTTCAACCACGACAACACGACGACCACGTTGCGCAGCCATATATGCTGTCATTAAACCTGACGCACCTGCACCTATGACTAGAACATCGTATTGCTTGGAAGACATGACACACTCAAGGGAGAAGAAAAGGAAAGCATTATAGACAATTTTATTTCAGCTTTCTCTATTCATCCTGAAGCAAATCGAATTACAGATATTCATCAGACATTCATCACAACTGATTTGAAATACTGAAAAGCTGCTTCTATAGTTTTATACATGAGGATAAAAAGCCCAGGAGAAAGACTGATGGCGAATATCGAACAATTAAAACAATATAATCTGATTACTTATATTCTGTATATTCTGGGCTTCTTTGTCGGCCTGACGCCGATTGTTGCCATTATTATGAACTATCTGAAACGCAATGAAATGCGCGGCACCTGGCTGGAAAGTCATAGCGACTGGCAGATTCGAACCTTCTGGATCAGTTTAATTGGTTATCTGATCGGTGGCTTATTAACCACGATTCTGATTGGATTCGGGATTCTGTTTGTAGTGTTTATCTGGCACATTTACCGTCTAGCCAAAGGTTTGATGGCTTTAAATAATAATGAGCCGATTAATCCGGTTTAATTTGTATACAGCTCAGGGATTTTGCCTTGCAGGCCTCCAGTATGAATGACCAATAGCTTTGATCCAGCAGGGAAATAACCCTTTGCAATCAGCTCAGTCAGACCCATCAGCATTTTCCCGGTATAAATCTGTTCTAGAGGAATACCGTATTCAGCTTCAAAGTTCTGAATAAACTGAATCAGTTCAGCTGTAGTTTTGGCATAACCACCACAGCAATAGTCATCCATAATCTGCCAGTTTTTCTTGTGGGTCAGTTTGGCGACATCTTCTGTTAAGAATGTCCCTTTCAGTGCAGAAAAACCTAAAATGTGTTGATGATTTTGACTGGCTTCAATCAGTCCTGTAATTGTACCGCCTGTGCCCACTGCACAACAGATCACATCAAACTGTCGATCTCTCTGTTTTAAAATTTCCTGGCAGCCTTGAATAGCAAGCGTATTGGTACCCCCTTCAGGAATCACGTAATGATCTGGAAACTGCTGCTGCAATTCTGCCAAAAAATCGGGTTGCTGTTTACGTCGATAATCCTCACGGCTGACAAAATGCAACTGCATGCCAAAGTCTTGCGCGGTCTTTAAGGTAGGATTTAAGGGTTTTTCTTTAAGTTCTTCACCACGAATAATGCCGATACTTTCAAAACCAAACTGATGTGCCGCAAATGCCGTCGCTGCAATATGATTTGAATAAGCACCGCCAAAAGTCAGCAACTTTTTAAACCCTTGTTGTTGCGCTTGCAGAAAATTATATTTCAGCTTAAAAAACTTGTTGCCCGAAATCCGTGGATGCACCAGATCCAACCGACGTATGGTCAGTTGCATACCGTGTACATTCAGGGTTTGGTCTATGAATTGCTGGGCAATCGAATCAAACATGGCAATCTTAAAAGTGAGAACGGCAACAGTATAACCAAGTTAAGCGTACCCGAAAGTGACTTTATTCCTATTCTAACTGCACTCTTGAATGATGCAGCTTGTCACAAAATAATCGAATAAAAAACAGACATAAAATGCTAATCTAAAGTTAAGGGAATCTGTCAGGAGGGTAGCAAATGAAACATCTATCCTATGTTGTGCTTGCGTTACTTCTGTCCAGTCTGGCTGGCTGTGATAATGACAAAATGAATAAACCGAAAACTGAAGTCAGAACCATGATCATAGGCGGAATGCCGGTACATGATCACGACTATCATTTGTCTAAACCGCAATTTATCGCCCAAGAGCTTCAGTAAACTTAAACTGAATATTTATTAGATAAAGTTAAGATTTTTCACTATAAAAATGCAGCATTCGTGCTGCATTTTGCTTAGAATAGCGCAATCAAGATTTAACCGGGTTGTGTTGTGGAATCATTCTGGATTTTGGGCTCAATTGCCTTTGCATTAATGTTAGGCGCAATGAGCCCTGGGCCGACATCGATTTATGTGGCAAAAAATTCAATTGCTATTTCGCGCAAGCATGGCCTGTTTACGGCATTAGGAACCGGTACAGGTGCCGCTGTTTTTGGTCTACTCGCAGTTCTAGGCTTACAGGCATTTTTACTAGCTGTGCCATCTGCTTATCTGGCTTTAAAAATCTGTGGTGGGATCTATTTGCTCTGGCTGGCATTTAAAATTATTAAACATGCCAAAGAGCCGATTAATGCCGATGAAGACAGCAATACCCAGATGTCACTGCGTCGTGCTTATACCACAGGCTTGATCACTCAATTATCTAACCCCAAAATTGCCATTGTATTAGCCAGTATTTTTACTGCACTTTTACCTAAAGAAATTCCGGCCTATTTCTATGTCGTGCTTCCGGTCCTATGTTTCTTTATTGATGCGGGATGGTGTTCTTTGGTGGCAGTTGCCTTGTCTGCAGAAAAGCCACGTCGTGTGTATTTAAAATTCAAAGCAGGCTTTGATCGTGCTGCAGGTGCGGTAATGACTGTACTCGGTTTAAAGTTGATTTTTGGTATGAAGTAATTATTTCTATAAGCTCCGCTGCAGATAAAAAAAGCCCCTTGCAATAGGGGCTTTTTTACGAAAGCATTTAAAAAATATTTTCTTCAGAATTCGCAGAAATACGGTGAATGGACAGGTCTGCACCGGTAAATTCTTCTTCCCGGGTGAGACGAATACCAATCCATACTTTGAGCAGGCCATAGACCAGGAAGCCACCTGCTAAAGCAAAAATAATGGCGAGAACTGTACCAACTAGCTGTGAAATTAAAGAAACACCACCCATGCCTCCCAGCCATTGCTGACCGAAGATACCCACAGCAAGACCCCCAAAAGCTCCGCATACACCATGCAAAGGCCAGACGCCAAGCACATCATCCACTTTGAGTTTATTTTGGGTATACGTAAACAGTTTCACAAAAATCACGCCTGCGCTGATCCCGATAAAAAGCGCACCCAATGGATGTACCACATCTGAGCCTGCACAGATCGCTACTAAACCGGCTAATGGTCCATTATGCAGAAAGCCCGGGTCATCTTTACCTGCCACTTTGGCTGCAATTGTTCCACCAACCATTGCCATTAAAGAATTGATGGCGACCAGTCCAGAAATAGCATCGAGGCGCTGGGCACTCATGACATTAAAACCAAACCAGCCGACAATTAAAATCCATGAACCTAAAGCCAAAAATGGAATCGATGAAGGCGGATGTGCTGTAATCCGGCCATCATTTTTATAGCGGCCATGACGTGCACCAAGCAGAATTACTGCAGCCAGTGCGATCCAGCCACCCATGGCATGCACCACCACTGAACCGGCGAAATCATGAAAGCTAGCACCAAATGCCTGAGCCAACCAGTCCTGGAAACCAAAGTTACCATTCCAGATCATGCCTTCAAAAAACGGATAAATCAGGGCAACCAGAAATAAAGTTGCTAAAGCCTGCGAGCGCATTTTGGCCCGTTCAGCAATACCACCAGAGATAATCGCTGGAATGGCGGCAGCAAAGGTAAGCAGGAAGAAACAGCGCATCAGGTTATAGCCATGATCAGCTGCTAAGGTATTGGCATCATGGAAAAAATGCTGTCCATAGGCAATATAGTAACCCACTAAAAAGTATGCGATTGCAGAGATGGCAAAGTCAGTTAGAATTTTACTTAAGGCATTGACCTGATTCTTATGTCGAACTGTTCCAAGTTCCAGAAAAGCAAATCCTGCATGCATGGCAAGCACCAGAACTGCACCGAGAAGGAGAAATAATAAGTCTATATTTTGCATGGTGCGTTCCAATTTAGTGCGTAGAATCACAAAAGAAACCCAGTATATAGAGGCAAAATGATTCTAAAAGAGGCACTAGCAAGGGAAATTTTGATGAAGAATTTATTGAAATTAATAAGACTCGATATAAGGCATAATGTGACTTGTTTGCACCAAACTAAGACACTACAAGAGGTGATAAATTTAAAATTTATACCTAATTTTTAAATATTTAGATTTATCGGACTCAATTGAATGCTAGAAATGAGTGCTAAAGGTGCACAATGAATGTGAAGCAATTTTTAAGAAAAAATTTAAAAAATTAAGTGAAGTAGCGGATTTTAATTCTCAATCTAAACGTGATTTTTGAGTCTGAGATCTTTAATACTTATTGGTTAGGTGTTTATAAAATAAATGAAACCCTAAAAGCTTAGGGTTTCATAGCTGAATATTGCAATCACAGTATTCAATTAATCTTTAAAGTGTACCGGTATCCACTGATAGCTTTGACCATCTTTTGAATAGATATGCCCAATCCCGGGGAAAGGTAAATGTGGTGCAGCAATCAACTGACCCGCTTTGGCATATTCAGCAAAATGTTTAAGACGGGTTTCGACTGCTGCCTTAGGGTCTATATCAAAATCTACCGCTGTTTTTGGTGCATCAAACTGCAAGGTATGTGAATGCACGATGTCACCAATAAATACCACTTCTTGAGCATCGGTTTTCAGTTTAAAGCTGTAATGCCCTGGGGTATGACCGAAAGATGGCTTAAATTGAATATCACCCAAAGCGAAAGCTTTGTCTGAAAAGACCTTAATTTTTTTGGCTTTTTCATACGGTGCAAGTGCGGCTTTAATTTTCTCAACTGTGCCTAAAAATTTCTCTTGGTTTTCTTTGGGTAGTTTCTTGATGGTGTTTGGACTGAGCCAGTAGTCATATTCGGTTTTGGAAATATGCAGTGTGGCATTTGGGTAATTTGCTACACCGTTATTTGAGATGCCGCAGACATGGTCAGGGTGTAAATGGGTCAGGAAAATGCTATTGACCTGTCCAGGCTGATACCCTGAAGCTTTTAGGTTGTTATAGATTGAACCTAAGTGTGTGCCAAAGCAGCTTGCAGCACCGCTGTCGACCATTAGTAGTTGGTTGCCTGTATTGATTAAAAAAGCATTGACTGAGGTTTGTATGCCTTTCTCGTTGATGGCAGCGTATTTTTTGAGAATGCCCGTTTTTTCGCTGTCACTTAAGCCTTTAAATAAAGCTGGGTTTAAATAGTTTGTACCATCGAGCAGGGCGGTGATTTGAGTGTTGCCGATTTGGTGATGGTAATAGCCAGCGACTTGTTTTTGAGCTGGAATAGTGGTTTCAGCCGCTTGGGTGGTGAGGGCTGTGGTGCTTAGAGCAAGTGTGAGGAATAGGGGGTTAAATGTTTTCATGGGGTTCTTATAAGTTTTAAAGGGATGGATATTTTTTATCATACTTAGATATAAATTTTAAAATTTTTTGAAAGCTCTTTTTCTTGCGCCACATATGGCTCAGAAAGAAGGTTGAGATGAAGGTTATATACTATTTACTTTAGTTTTGACGGATGAGAAATGCAACTTCGTAAGGTAACATTCCAATATTGATTTAATAATGGATTCTCCCTCTCCCTATGGGAGAGGGTCGGGGTGAGGGAAATCCCAAAAACAAAAAAGCCCCTACAACGTAGAGGCTTTTTTACAACTAAAAATTATTTTTTACATTCTGGCTGTGAACGATCAATCACCTGCGTACCTTCAACACGGTAACCGATCTGCCCTACAATAAATGCTTGATTCAGTTGAGTAATAACAACATCAGATAAAGCCACAGCACAACGATCTTTCTCAATTGCACGATCTACCGCTGTTTTGAAGTTAGGAATACCTAATGGGAATAAAACTACCGGAACCTTATCTTCACCTGTGACACGTTGACCTTTCACAAATTGGTTTGAGTTCAAGTTATAGTTCTTTGTAGAAGCTACGGTCATATCTGCCATACGAACTGAACAGCCTGTAAATGCAATTGTTGACATCGCTAGAACTGAAACTAGTAATTTTTTCATGTTTACCCCGAATAGTTATAAAAAATAAAAAGCGCTTTGATTTTATCGATATATTTTTTTAAAACAAGGAAATAAATTATATAAATGGTATAGAAAAGCCCCTACATTAGTAGAGGCTTTTTATTTAAGACCTACATCTTAAGACACTTTATCACCCGGCTTCGCACCAGATTCAGGTGAAATCACCCAAACACCTTCGCCATTACCCGCAGCTAACACCATACCGTTAGAAATACCAAAACGCATCTTACGTGGTGCAAGGTTGGCCACCATCACCACCAATTTGCCTTTTAAATCTTCAGGCTGATAGAACTCACGGATACCGCTAAACACGTTACGTGGCTCAGCTTCGCCGACATTTAGAGTCAATTGAAGCAGCTTATCAGAACCTTCAACCGTTGCAGCGTCTAATACTTCCGCTACACGAAGGTCAACTTTCATAAAATCATCAATATTAATGATTTCCGCTTCACCGACTTTAGGCTCAGCTTTCTTCTCTTTGGCTTTCTCTTTTTTCTTTTCAGCTTTTGGTGCTTCGGCAGGTGCAGCTAAAGAATCTTTAGATGCATCCACCATAGCAGCCACAGCTTTTGGATCAACACGTTGCATTAACGGTTGGAACAATGCAATTTCGTGCGCTACTAATACTTGCTTACGAGATTCAAAGTTAAAGCTGTCTAATTGTAAGAACGCTTGAACTTGTTCAGCCAATGTTGGCAATACAGGCGCAAGGTAAACCGCCAATTGACGGAACAGGTTAATACCCACAGAACACACGTCATGAACTTGTTGTTCTTCGCCTTCAATTTTCGCTAAAGCCCAAGGCTTTTTCTCATCAATATATTGGTTGGCTTTGTCAGCTAACGCCATAATTTCACGAATCGCAGTCGAGAATTCACGTGCTTCATAAGCGGCAGCGATTGAATCACCTGCATCAATAAAGCTTTGCACCAATTCAGGCTCTGCGCATGTTGCAGAAAGTTTGTTGTCAAACTTCGTATTGATGAATTTCGCACAACGACTTGCGATGTTCACCACTTTGCCAACTAAATCTGAATTCACTTTTTGAACGAAATCATCAAGGTTTAAGTCAGAATCTTCAACTTTATCAGAAAGTTTAGACGCGAAGTAGTAACGTAAATATTCAGGGTTTAAATGCTCTAAATAGGTTTCAGCTTTAATGAATGTGCCACGAGATTTAGACATTTTCTGACCGTTTACAGTCAAGAAGCCATTAACAAATAAGCTTGTAGGCGTGCGGTAGTTTGCACCTTCAAGCATTGCAGGCCAGAACAACGCATGGAAATACACGATGTCTTTACCAATGAAGTGATACACCTCATTTTGAGAATCTTTTTTCCAGTAATCATCAAAGCTGAGGTCAGGACGTTTGGCTTTGATGTAATTTTCAAAGCTCGACATATAGCCGATCGGTGCATCCACCCAAACGTAGAAATATTTGTTTGGTGCATCCGGAATTTCAAAACCGAAGTAAGGCGCATCACGGGAAATATCCCAGTCCGACAAACCTGCTTCAAACCATTCATCCAGCTTGTTGGCAATCGACACAGGCAGACGGCCTTGGTCACGGGTCCACTTTTGCAGGTATTCACCAAAATTAGGCAGCTTGAAGAAGTAGTGATCTGAAGACTTCTCGACAGGCGTCGCACCGCTTAGTGTCGATTTTGGGTTGAGCAATTCAGTTGCGTTGTAGGTTGTGCCACACACTTCGCATGAATCGCCGTATTGATCTTCCGCTTTACATTTTGGGCATGTGCCTTTAATGAAACGATCCGACAAGAACATGCCTTTTTCAGGGTCAAACAATTGAGTCACAGGACGAACTGCAATGTTGCCTGCTTCACGGTTCTTGATATAAATCTCAGAAGCACGAGCTTGGTTTTCTGCACTGTTGGTTGAGTCGTAGTGGTCAAAGTCCACTTTAAAGCCGGAAAAGTCACGCTCATGTTCTTTTTGTACATTGGCAATTTGCTGTTCAGGGGGAATGCCATTGGCTTCAGCACGCAGCATAATCGCCGTACCATGCGCATCATCCGCACATACATAAGTCACGTTATGACCCATTGCACGCATCGCACGTACCCATATATCAGCTTGGATATAACCGAGTAGGTGACCCATATGGATCGGGCCATTGGCGTATGGAAGGGCGTTAGTGACTAAGATATTACGCACGGATCTGACTCTCTCATTCGTATTTTATGCAATGGGCGGTAATTTTACATGAGATAGACATGACTTGCATAAGGCTTTTGGTGAATTCTTTTTCAATAACAAAGTTGCACATCGATGAAATGCTACTTTATGGCAGGATTATCAGGGATAATAGCCTATCCGCCATTTGCTTGAGTGCTTGACCATGTATGACGATTACAATGATTTTGAAGATGATCAACCAGTCAGACGGATTAAATCGAATATCAAACAACAGACTTTAGGCAAACGTATCCTTGAAGATGCGCAAAGCTATTTAGATCAGATCTCACAAGGCGAACATACATTTTTAATCAATATCTTACGTGAACTGGCACAGCAGGATGATTATTTTAATGTATGGGCAGATCAGCTTGATCAACCTGTTGGTTCAAAAGTGGCCAATGATGCCTTAAACCTGATGCATTTTTGGCAACAGATTCATGCCTATGAAGATGTTAAAGCCTTTAACCTACTCGATGTCATCAATAGTGAAGATTTCCAAAAAGACGTACTGACTGCTTTTGATGCAATGCAAATAGATGAAGCCCATAAAGCCTTACGCCGTCCCGTGATTGTTGAAGCCTTTAAAATGTATAAATTGGGCTGTTATGCAGGTTGTGTACCTTTGCTCTATGCACAGCTTGAAGGTTTACTCACCGACGTCTTAATCCAACAAGGTTTCTTAAAGCAAAACGGCACTAAATTTGTTGATGTCTACAAAATTGTACCAGGTTTGAAAGGCAACGAGATTAAGAGCCTGTGGCATAAATCTAAAATCGCTGCAGAACTGAATCCATACTTTGCAGAGCTGGCTGCCTATAAGATGGATTCTAGTTCGAACGTCACTGCAACACGCCACAACATTTTGCATGGCACAGATGTGGCACATTTCACCCAAGCGCGCAGTTTTATCCTGTTCATCTGGTTGTTCTCGGTAGTAAGTTTTATGAGTACCGTGCGTGCTTAAGCTAAGGTCGCTTGCTATCTTTAGTTTTACTCATCCTGTAAATGTTTAATATATATCGATCATAAGCATCCTTTAGCTTGAAAAATCAGGCTATAACAGCATTTGAATAGGTAAGCTAAAGGAAATGCAATGTCATGATGACAGTAAAATACTAACCGATGGTGCAAGGAATAAGATAAATAGAATCTTCAAAATACAGAGCACCATCTCGTCCAGTTGGTGTTGATGAAAATTTAAGATCGTAAGGTTTGTGCTATCTGATGCAATGATCAGCAACAACATGTACAGGCTTTGTTGCAGTTTGCTTAATTCGCCCGATTCATTCTCTGCTTTATGCTAAATAATTGTCTGATAACTTATATGACTTACCTAAGGAGGGTACTCATGACTCAGAATAACCAGACAAGTACTTCTAAGCAGAACCAAGATAAACAGCAACATGCACGTGAAATACATGATCAAATTGAAAAAGAGCAGAAGCAAAACGAGATAGACAAGCAGCACAAACAGGAACATCAGGAAGTATTAGAGGCTCAGAAGAACGGGGCGGATGATAAATCTGAAAAGCAGAGCGCTAATGACTCAGATAGTGAGCAGTCAGATAAAAAAAATGAAACGACCAAGATGGATGACTTAAAAGCCAAGGCGATTGCTATTGGTGAAGAGCTATTGCAGAAAGGCGAAAAGATTCTGAATGAGCTAAAAAATGGCAAGTCTGAAGCCAAGCAGAATGATGATGCAGATGATTCCAAACAGGCTGCGCATAAAGACGGAAAATCAGACCAGCAACATGGCAATGGTCAAGATCAGCAGGATCGTATGACTCATCTTAAAGATGAAGCCCTACATAAGTTTGATGATACTAAACAGAAGATTACTGAGCTGGTGAATGAAGCTTCTGTCAAACTGGCTGAGCTGAAACAGATGGCCACCGATACGATGATTAAAATGAAAGAGAATTCATCTAAAGATCAAGACGCTAAAGATGACACTTCTAAGGAGAATACGTCTGATAAAAAAGAGGCTGCCAAAGATAAGGATTCAGAATCTGATGCAGACCAGTCTAAACAGGATCAAGGCAAAAACACCAAGGACCAGCAAGATAAGTCCGAACACAATAAAAATCATAAATAAGCTTTGATCGCACTGCCACTTCAACCATAACAGGGTTGAGGTGGCTGAATCTAATCAGACTCTTATTATAAAAATAATTATTCGCATACTAAAAACTACCTTATATCTTATTCCCTTTCACTTTCCATTATTTCTATTCGCCACAAATTAATAAAACCAAGTAAAATAGTTGGAAATTGAAAATATCTCCCTCATCTTAATGGGCAGAATGCTTAACCTTAAGTGAAAAGCCCGTTAAACTAAGCTATTTAGATATCGATCTACATTTTTGGAGTAACCTATGTCGTGGCTTTCTTCGCTTAAATCGGTTTTTTCGCCTTCCAAGGAGGTGAACGAAGAAGCTGTGCAGAATGTACTGCAAAATTATATCTTGCCAAATTCTAACAATGCCTTGAAAGATCGGATTACTCAGGTCAATGTACAAGGTGAGATCTTACAGATCACGATTAATACCTATCCTGAAGAAAAAGAGCAACTACAGCAGATTCATGATGAACTGACTGATGCACTGGAAAAATGTGGCATCAAAGAACTCAATATGCATGTGATCCAGCAAAAAACGGGTCATAAAAAAGAGGGCGGGTGCGGACATCATCATGCTGAAGGTGAAAGCTGCTCTAGCCAGCTGCAAACCACAGTAGCACCAAAATCGAATTTACCACCCGTGGTGGATGCATCTGCAAGTACTGATGCTGTAAAGCAGGCGAATGAAAATTATCAACCGCAACAAGAAGAGGCGCCTATTCAAAAAGCTGCCCCGCAACAGCGTGATGTGCCGAAGCATCCACGTATTCAAAATGTGATTCTAGTGTCTTCTGGTAAAGGTGGTGTGGGTAAATCAACCACAACAGTGAACCTGGCCTTGGCTTTACAAAAACAGGGTTTAAAAGTCGGTGTACTGGATGCGGATATTTATGGTCCAAGTATTCCAACAATGCTCGGTAATGCGGGTAAAACCCCGATGATTGAAGCTGAAAACTTTGTACCATTAGATGCCTATGGCTTGGCGGTGCTGTCAATTGGTCATTTAACCGGTGATCACAATACACCAGTGGCATGGCGTGGTCCAAAGGCAACGGGCGCATTGATGCAATTGTTTAATCAGACACTTTGGCCAGATCTGGATGTCCTGATGATTGATATGCCGCCAGGTACAGGGGATATCCAGTTGACTCTAGCGCAGCGTATCCCAGTCACTGGCGCAGTGATTGTGACAACGCCACAAAATGTGGCATTACTGGACGCTACCAAAGGAATTGAACTGTTTAACCGTGTACAGATTCCAGTCATGGGTGTGATTGAAAATATGTCGACTCATATCTGTTCAAATTGCGGCTATGAAGAACAGATTTTTGGTACTGGTGGTGGCGATAAATTGTCAGAACAGTACAATATTCCACTACTTGGCCGTCTGCCTTTAAATGCTGTAATCCGTGAAAATGCCGATGCCGGAACGCCGTCAGTGATTGCTGGAGATGAGGCTGCTGATAGCTATATGGCGATTGCCGAAAAGATTGCAGCCAAACTGCCAAAGGCTCAAAAAGATCAGTCCCGTATTTTTTAATAGAGATCATTGATTAAAACCTCAGTCCAGGCTGGGGTTTTTATTTTAAAGCTGACAGTAAAATGAAAGTATTTCCTAGCAAGTAGGCCCAATAAAAGCAAGAAAATAAATTAAGACAATAAGTAGAAATAAGCTGAGTGACTTTGAAAGATTTGAAGATGAAAAAATCAGAAATGTATTATTAGATGAATCATTTTAAAGATATAAAAATTTAATTTTTGAGTTAGTGTTTTCAGTAGAATTTTCTCATGAATAAGTCGGAGTCAACTAAAATGACTCTATCGTATATCACTTAATTTTAGCATTATTTTTATATAAGTTTTTGAATTTAAATTATAATTTAAATCATTCCAAAAAATTATAATTCTTCTTACAAATAAGATTTTGCAGGTAAAAATATTCTGATCTATGCTGCAAGCATTACAGCGAGGTCAACCCATGATTTCTTGGTTATTTATTGGTTTAGTAGTCACAATTTTATTGACTCCAGGCCCAACCAATACCTTATTGGCATCTTCCGGGATCCATGCAGGTTTTAGGAAATCATTTTATCTTATTCCTGCTGAAGCGTTAGGCTATCTGCTTGCGATCAGTTTTTGGGGAATCCTGATTGGCAAGATTTCAACCCATCTGCCAGCTTTACCGAATATCCTGAAATTATTTAGCGCCTGTTATATTCTCTATTTGGCAATCAGATTATGGCGTACAGCAGAAGTTGCTGACAGTTTAAGTCAATTCACCATTCGTGCCAGAGAGTTATTTTTAGCAACTTTACTGAACCCTAAGGCCTTATTGTTTGCATCGGCAATTTTCCCCGTAATTGCATGGCAGAACAGTTATTACTATGTCGTACATATGCTGATGTTTATAGGACTATTAATTCCAATTGCAGTTTTATGGACATTCTTCGGTACTTTACTGGGTCGTAATAATAATCGCTGGCTCAACCAAAAAAATATGCAAAAGACCGCATCATTGGTACTGATGAGCTTTTCTGTACCGCTGAGTTATTCAGCGATTATGAGTCTGTAACTTCACTCAAAAAATCTTATTAAAATTTCAAAGTAGCATCAAGAAAGAACACTTATTTTCATTGAGGTGAATTTCAGTTAAAGTACGTCGCAATAACTGAATTTAAGATTTTTGGATTAGTACCAATGGCAATTAAGTCTGATCGCTGGATTCGCGAAATGAGCGAAAAGCATGGCATGATCGAACCCTATGCAGAGAACCAGGTTCGTTTTGATGAGAATGGTGAAAAACTCATTTCTTATGGTGTATCAAGCTATGGTTATGATGTTCGTTGTGCACGTGAATTCAAGGTATTTACCAATGTGCATTCTGCAATTGTAGATCCGAAACACTTCGATGAAAAAAGCTTTATCGACATCGAATCTGATGTATGTATCATCCCGCCTAACTCATTTGCGCTTGCACGTACTGTAGAATATTTCCGTATTCCACGTAATGTACTGACTGTTTGTCTAGGTAAATCTACCTATGCGCGTTGCGGTATTATTGTGAATGTGACTCCACTTGAACCAGAGTGGGAAGGTCATGTCACCCTTGAGTTCTCCAATACGACGAACCTTCCTGCACGTATCTATGCGGGTGAAGGGGTAGCACAGATGCTGTTCTTTGAATCTGATGAAGTTTGTGAAACTTCATACAAAGACCGCGGCGGTAAGTATCAGGGCCAGACTGGTGTGACTTTGCCAAAAGCATAATTAGTTTAAAGTATTGAATAAACGGGGCTTAAGGTCCCGTTTATTTTTTTGAGTTTTCATTCATCGGAAACTTGGCTATTCAGCACTTTGCTTTTTGCATCTGAATGGAAAATAAGCATAATGGATGCAGAAATCTAATTAAAAGATGCACGATGCATCATTCAAAAATAGAAATTGCAGCTGGGAAGCTGAAAGATAAAGATGCGGAGCATCTGATAATAAAAGGACAGTGAAGATGATTTTGAACGGTAAACATTCCATCTTTAAAAAATCGTGTTTAGCAAGCATGGTGAGTTTGTTATGCATGCCTTCTACCTATGCTTTGCAGCAGTTATCGGATGAATCTTTAGCAGATACGACAGGGGAAGGGATTGCACTTACTCTAAATGATTTCAAAATGGTATTTCAGGCACCGAATGATGTATCGGCAGGCTCTAGTTATACCCGTGACATTGATAATCCTGGTCAAGCAGATACAGGTTTCATTCGCATTATTCCTACAGGGGAAAACTATACCCAGTTAGGACAACGTGCCTATGATCGTGTGTATGCGGATACATACAATAAAAGTGTATTACAGGGGAAAGCAGATCAAAATTATAGTATGCTGTATAAAAATACTTATGACACCACTTATAACTCACAATATTCTACATTATTAACTAGTTATAGCGCTAATATCGAGACTGATGCTGAAGCAAAAAGAGAAACCTTTTTGTTAGATACGCGTGAAGCATTGTTCAAGACTCCTATTATTCAACAATATTACACACAACGTCTTGCAGATTATAGGAATGGAACATGGGGATGGGATGGTATTTATAAAGATGGCCCAGGATTAGCAACAGATGGCACCACAAAACATTCTCTATCATCCGTAAGTCTTGATCCTACAGGTATTTTAGGTTATGAAAAAAAAGCCAAAGAGTATGCCCTTGGTAATACTTATGAAATGATTAATTTACTTTATGGTCCAGGTGCATTGACTGCTAATAGTGATCTTACCAATTCGACATTTTATAAAAGTCTAACTAACTTCGTCAGATCCGATCAAATTACTGCAACAGTTAATAGTCTGATTTCTAATGAAATTACTCGAGAGCGTCTTGCTGCAGAGTTACGTGCAAAATATAATGCCACTCAGCTCGCTGAAGATGCTGCAGACGCAGCAACGCAACAAATCTTGGCATTAATTATTGCGGCTGCTGAAGCCAGCGCATTACAGGCGGCAGCAAATTCCCCGGTCAAATCCTTAAAGACCAAGGCAGATGTTTTTATATACGGTCTGGCATTATCTAAAAGTGATGGCTCATTAAGCACACGTTATAGCAATGAAGGGTTTAACTGGGGTTCAGCTGAAAACCCTTGGTTATTCCGTGCAGGTACAGAGCGAGTTAAACAGTTTAAAAATGCAGATAAAAACATCGGTTATCTAGCACTAGAAGCACCATTGGCATTAATCCCTCAATATGCGACTGCAGATGACAACAATATAAAACTAGGTTTCTGGACGGATATCTTTTCTAGAAGTCTGGATTCAAGTAACCAGATTGATCCAGCAACAGGTGCGCCGACTTCAGGTTTAGAGTTAGATCAACGGCTACGTATGCAAGTGGTGGCCAATGGCTTAAGTCTAAATGGTTCGCAAGTCCGTTTATTCCAAACAGCTGAATCAAATGATGCAAACTATAATAAGACTTTAGGCTTAGCCGCATTATTACGTTTGAATACCAATGATAATCCAGCGACATTGAGTAAACTTGATTCAAATCTGGATGCACGTGGTATTCGTATTAGCTCAGCAGTTGAAAACGAAGATAATACGGTCGTTACACCTGCTATGGTGCGAGGTACACCAGCCCCAATTTTTGAAGAACAGGAAGGCTTGTATTTATATAGTCCTAATATCAATCTTGTCCTCGGTAATATGTATCAGCCTTTTATAGTGGGTTCAGAAGGTAATAATATTATTTTGGAGGTTACCCGTATTCCAGATATTCCAGAAATTTACAATAAAATCTACCAGAATTATAAGAGTAGTAATTTTAAACCGGGTGATACTGCCTATAACACACAATATGGTCTGACTGAATACTTAGGAACCAGCAGCCTAGAAGGGTCTACCTGTAATGTGTATACCTGTGGCACAGCAATTAAAGCCAATGATCGGGATACGGTCACAAAATATCAAGGGCGGAATGCAACTCACAGTAGTATTTCAATTGGTACTGTAGATCATCTGCCAGGCAACCTTTTAGATGCAAATAAAGGCGACAATGCGACGGGAATTATGTTCAAGAGCACCGCAGAAAATGGAACCGAGTTTAAAAACTTTGGTTCAGTGGCAATTGATGGGGTGCTGATCCAACATCTAAAAATTAAAACGACAGGACTATAAAGGGAGTTAGCCATGTTAAAGAAAATGACCTTAGCGACCTTGATGTGTGTATCGTTATCTAGCTATGCCAATTTAGTGAATTTAAATCAACAAGAAATGAAAGAGGTAGTTGGACAAGGGGGGGCAGACCTAAGTTGGACCTTTTCTTTAAATCATCGATATGCTACTAACCCAAATCTTAAAAATATTCATGGAATTGAAAACGGCATTGCAACTGTATATTACGATTTTGATGCAAATTCATGTGGTACAGATAATCTGTTCTGTCGTTTGGCTATTTCACCTAATAATCATGTGGATGAGGATGGCAATAAGAAATGGCTGGTTTTTAAAGATATTCAGGGTACCTTGCAAATTGACCGTTTTTCTATAGATGGGGCTACTATCATTAATTATCGGAATATTCCCCAAGCTGCGATGCAAGTCACTTTTTATGATGAAAGTCCGCTTAAAATACGTAATCTTGGGTTTAGTACCTTAGCGGTTGAAACAGGGACTACAGACGAGGCAGATAATAAAGAAGAAGGTTATTTAAATGTCGATAAATATGACACATACGTAGAAAAAATTACCGATATTAACGGAAACATTACAACTGCAGAAAAAGCAGTTCCTCAATTTGATCTTGGACAAGAAAAAGGTTTTATGGGGCTCAATGTGCATGGCAATATGCATATGTCTGGAAAATTGAAAATCTTT
This sequence comes from Acinetobacter sp. ACNIH3, assembly GCF_002918965.1. NCBI lineage: Bacteria > Pseudomonadati > Pseudomonadota > Gammaproteobacteria > Moraxellales > Moraxellaceae > Acinetobacter > Acinetobacter sp. ACNIH3. Next base: position 55,575 of record NZ_PQLP01000003.1, read on the forward strand.
AGCTATAACTGCTCAGGTGGGGCACAAAGCCGTTGCTAAAATCTTAAGTGAAGGATAAGGATATCAATATGAAAACAAAAAAAATGCAATTAAAACTCCTCACTGTATGTGTATTTTTGGCACAACAAACCTATGCTTTAGAGGCTATCCAAGATCAGGACTTAGGACAAGTTACAGGTCAAGACGGGCTTAGCCTTACCCACGAAGTTTCAAAAGTGTACATTGAACAAGCCAACTGGCTTGATCCTACCGGTGATCAGAATGTACAAAGAGGTTTGGGGCTGCATCAAGTAAATGTATTAGGTGTTAATAACAATCCTATAGTGAGCCAATTACATCTTGATGTAGGTGCTACAGAGGTCGGCACAGGGATCAGGCTGGCATTTAGTGTTGATCCATTTAATGCAGAGGCAAACTTAAATATTGTTGAAAAAAACTGTAGTGAAGCAACGTGTCATGCTATCAATCGGAATGTGGCAAATGTAAGTAGCTTGGGTAAGTTGGGTATACAAACCAACTCTCCAATAAAAATGCTTTTAGAAACACAAGCAGGGCTATTTAACAGTAAAGAGCTCGCTTATCTAGATTTTCAATTGCAAAATGCGAATATAAGTCATGCCTTAGGGAATAATAAAACCCTATTAAAAGACTTTAATTTTAACTTCTCTGGTTTTGGATATATGTCTGTAAACCAGCATGAAGGTATTGTCCTAAGTACATACAATACTGCAGAAAAACCGAATATTAATAGTGAAACTAATATTGTGCATTTAGGACGTGTTGCTGATAACACTGATGTGGCAGCGGGACGTTCTGGCGCTACTAATCCTGGTATAAATCTGGATTTGCGTTATGTAACCCAACAAGATGCAACTTCTAAAGCAGTAGTCAAAAATATTATGCGTATGGGCGCATCAGGCGATATAACCAACGCAAAAATATTTATGAATGGTAATCAGTCTAATATTACTAAATTTGGAGTCAATACCAATGGTCAGACTTACAATGCTTTAACAGGTTATGAAAATATCACCAATACTGGTGGCTTGCATTTGGGTATATCCACTGATTTCACCAATGCGTCCAATAGCCAAAATACACCAACAACATTAGAAATAGGTCATACAGGGAAAGGAAGTTATGCAATTGAGTTTTCTAATTTAAGGGCACTTACAAAGCAGCAAAATGCTTATATTGATTTTGGTGATATTTATGTCAATACGATTTCAGGTAAAAGCTTAGATTTTCTGATAAATGAAAATTTAAAAAATACCTTAATGCAGAATGATCATATTCGTAAGCAAAATCTAAAGTCTACTGAAAATTATGCCTTTATAGCAGTACGTGGCATGGACTTTCAGTCAATCGCCAGTAAAGCGCGCTTTATTTCAGACAATTCGATTGCCGCTCTTACAGGCGATGGTGGTTCTTGGGGTATAGGTATTCCAGTCTATAACCTGAATGCCAATGTAGCTTTGACCGGTACAACTTATAATGGTAAACAGGGGATAGCTTACAATGTTCTTGCATCAACCGAGGGTTATGGTATTGATGCTAAAACGGGTTTGCCAAGTACCACCTCTATTCTTTTAATTGATGGTCAAAATGGCGTACATGGCGAAGCTGTGAATTATTATGCTGGTTTACGTAACATTGATGCTCTGATTCAAGCTGAAGGTGTGATTAGCTATGAAGATAGTGGACTATATATTCGTGCAGATGATTTATTAATTGCAGCACAAGCGGAATTAGCCATTGGCCAATTGCCTGGTTCAAAATATAACTGTACTTCAGGATCTGCGCTATGTGGTGCTGTAGTTGCTAACGATAGCTTCTCAAAACCTGATGATGTTTTGACTACGATTGCTTTAAAACTAGATGGTTCAGGTGAACTACGCATTATTCCAGGAGTAGATCCGACTCCTGCTGATCCTGATAGTAACTTCCTTGGATTGAAAGGTAATTTCAAATTTAAAGATTTAACTGCTGCGCAACGTAATGATGAGAATTATGTAGGTAGTTATTTTAGTTTAATCAACAAAGATATTGGTGAAAATGGTCAGGTTGTACAAAGTTCAGCATTAACTTTGAACAGTCTGGAAGGAAATTTAGGTTTTAATACAAAAGTTAAATTAAGTACAGATACAGTGACCTTGGATAGTCAGATTGACTTGAATCATACTAAGGATCTGGCAACCCCATTTAGAACCAATTTCGCAATGACCACTAATAATACTATGCAGAATATGGCATCAATTGCGTTAACAGGTGGAACGATGCGTAGTACTTTAGGAATAACGCCACGTTAAAAGGGTCATCTTCTTACAGAAGTGTGCTGTGTCACATACTGGTAAGTAAGATAAATAATGAAATGTTAATGAATTATTGTTCTAAATTGAGTAACTGATACTTCATGGGATTATAAGATGAAAAAAATAATAATGAGCAGTCTTGCATTTGCAATACTAGCAACATCACAGCAAGGGATTGCTCTAACTGCTTTAGCGGATCAGGAACTGGCAGCAGTAGAAGGCCAAGCTCTTTTAAATATGCAGACTAATTATGATTCAGGGCAAGGTATCAAGTTTCATAAACTAGGCCTAGAAGCATTAATGGAACTTAATGTTAATATTAAAAGTCTCCAATTGGGCTGTGGTGGGATGAATGGTGCAAATGCCTGTGATATTGATATTTCCAATATATCATTAAGTGGTCCAGCAACAGGGCAAAAGACCGATGGCTCTCCAAGTTTTACGGGTGAACGTGCTGCAACCAGTGCTCAAATTACCAATCCATTTATTGAGTTTGCAATCAGTGGTAATCAGACAGCTACACGTGAAGTTGTGGGTTTTCGTCTAGGTGCAGAAGAAATTTTAGGCTTACTGACCTTGGGTACGGACAATATTCCAGATCCACAAGACGGAATTAAAAGCTTCAGTGGTTATATGAAAATGGCTCAAACAGAAGGTCACTCCTATACTAAGGCTGCAACCTTTGGTAATGCATCAGATCAGAAAATTAGTGGTACATTAACCGCTTTAGGACAAGACCGTACTTATACCAGTAAACCTGGTGCTGAAGGTCATACTGGAATTACTGTACCTTCGATGCGTGCAGATTTTGTGATGCCAGAAACAGTCGTAACCGGTAAACGTCTTAACTCAGCAGTCGTTTCTGGTATTCGTTCTACCTTAACATCTATTCCACTTGCTGCATCAGAGAGTGGTTCGTATGGGCCTGACGTAAATGGCACACCAGACTTTTCTAAAGACCAGCTATATGTCACGTTTCCTGCTCTAATTTCATTAGGGAGTATTGAGGTCGGAGATCACTCATTCTTTAAAATGGCAAAAGGATCAACCTTAGAAAACTTGAATATGGATATTACCTTTGTTCAAGCCTTAAATATGATTCATAACATTCCATTATCCGGTACAGGTGGATATCTGTCTTTGCAAAGCCGTGATGTGCAGTGGTTAGGCGCTGACGATAAAGATATAGCAAAAGCAGGGTGGTGGATGTCGTTTAAAGATCCAATTGACTTGGGATACTTAGAAACAAAAGATTTGGTAGATGTGTCTGCTGTATTGCCACAAGTTGCTAAAGCACTGACTACTGAGCTGATGGCAAGTTATCATAATGTAGATGTATCAGTGATTGAAGCGCTGGGTTCTTTAGCAGGCACCCCAATTGAACGAAAAATGAATATCAATGTTGGCGCCTATACAGGATATTATACTGGACAGCCTGCGCGATTAACCTTACAAAATCAGGTCTTGCAGAATCAGTCGGTTACATCTAACTGTTTCGGCGGGCACAAGTTCTGTTAATTTCAAACATAAAAAAATCCCGCACTTAGCGGGATTTTTTACTTCAAAGACAAATTATTTCGCAATTTTAGCCAATAACTCTTCTTTAGAAAGGTTGACTGATTCAGCATCACGGCGACCTTTGTATTCAAAAGTGCCTGCATCCAGACCTTTTTCACCAATCACGATACGGTGTGGAATACCAGTTAGCTCAAGGTCAGAGAATTTTACGCCTGGGCGTTCATTACGGTCATCCAGCAGTACGTCATAACCTGCAGATTGAAGCTCTGCATAAAGCGCTTCAGCAGCTTCTAAAGTACGCGGTGATTTGTGTGCATTCATCGGCACAATGGCAACTTCAAATGGTGCAATTGCAGCTGGCCAGATGATGCCTTTCTCATCATAGTTTTGCTCAATTGCAGACGCAACCACACGAGTCACACCGATACCGTAACAACCCATCGTTACAGTAAATGGCTTACCATCTTCGCCAAGGACTTTACAGCCTAACGCTTCTGAGTATTTTTTGCCTAACTGGAAGATATGACCGACTTCGATACCACGCTTGATTTGAAGGGTACCTTTACCATCTGGAGATGGATCACCTTCAACTACATTACGCAGGTCATAAACTTCAGTAAATTGTGCGTCACGGTCCCAGTTTACACCAGTCGCATGCTTGTCAGCTTCGTTTGCACCGGCAACAAAATCAGAAAGTACAGAAGCAGCCCGGTCAACAATAACCGTAATCCCTTTTTCTACCAGACCTTGTGGACCTACAAAACCTGCCGTTAAGCCAAGTTCAGTAAGTTGAGCTTCAGTTGCAAACGCTAAAGGAGCAGCAATTTGTGGATGCTTTTCAGCTTTAATTTCATTCAGTTCGTGGTCGCCACGAAGGAACAAAGCAATAACTGGAGCAGGCTGACCAGCTTCTTTTGCAACGCCTTGAACGAGGAGAGCTTTCACTGAATGTGCAGGATCAGTACCCAGGAAGTGAGATACATCAGCAATGGTTTTTTGATTTGGCGTGTCAACAACTTTTAATTCTTGAGCAGGTGCAGCGCGTTCACCAACCAGAACTGCTTCAGCCATTTCGATGTTGGCTGCATAATCCGATTCAGTCGAGAATGCGATATCATCTTCGCCGCTTGAAGCCAGGACGTGGAATTCGTGAGAACCTGAACCACCGATTGAACCGGTATCCGCCTGTACTGGACGGAAATTTAAACCTAAACGGGTAAAGATTTTGCAGTACGCATCATACATCTTGTCGTAAGTTTCTTGTAGTGATTCCTGATCCGCATGGAAAGAATATGCATCTTTCATGATGAATTCACGTGAACGCATTACACCAAAACGTGGACGAATTTCGTCCCGGAATTTAGTCTGTACTTGATAGAAATTGGCAGGCAATTGCTTGTAGCTTTTTAACTCATTGCGCGCAAGATCAGTAATGACTTCTTCGTGTGTAGGACCAAGTACGAAATCATTGGTATGACGGTCTTTGAAACGAAGCAGTTCAGGACCATATTGAACATAACGGCCAGATTCTTCCCAAAGTGAAGCAGGCTGAGTTACCGGCATCAACACCTGTAATGAACCAGCACGATCCATTTCTTCGCGAACGATCGCTTCAACTTTATTTAATACGCGAACGCCCATCGGCAGCCAGGTATATAAACCTGAAGCCAACTTACGAATCATACCGGCACGAAGCATTAGCTGATGTGAAATAACTTCAGCATCGTTCGGGGTTTCTCTCAACGTTGCAAATAAAAAGCGACTCGCGCGCATGGAAACTGTCCTAAAAAATTAAGCGTTAAAGCAGAGATTATACAATAAAAAATGAGGTGAACATTTCAGAATGTCACCCCACTGTTATGCAATAAATTATGACATGATTTTACGTGTATGGCGCAGCATAAAATTTTTAAAGTCATCTAAATAAGTAAAGATGACTGGAACAACGACTAAGGTCAGCAGGGTGGAGGTGATCACCCCACCAATCACCGCATGTGCCATAGGTGCACTTTGTTCACCACCTTCACCGAGTCCAAGTGCGAGTGGAACCATACCCATGACCATGGCACTCGTTGTCATCAGGATTGGACGTAAACGGGTCTTACCTGAAGCGATAATGGCTTCATAGCGATCTTCGCCACGATCCATGGCTTTCTTGATGAAGTCAATCAGCAGGATAGCATTTTTGGTCACTAGACCCATCAACATAATGATCCCGATGATCGAGAATAGGTTCATGGTCGAGTTAAACAGGAACAGGGCTAGGAATACACCAATCAAGGACAAGGGCAATGAAGCCATGATCGCAGCTGGGTGAATAAAGCTGTTGAACTGTGAACCGAGTACAATATAAATGAACACGATCGATAGAGTTATCGCTGTCAGGGCATAGCCTGCGGATTCGGCCATATCAGCATTGGCGCCTTGAGTATCAAAGCTATAGCCCGGTGGTAAGTTAAAATCAGCCTGTACCTTGCTAATGTCCGTGCCGATATCACCTGCAGGACGACCAGCAGTATTGGCTTCTACCAAGACTTCACGTGCCAGATCACGACGGTTAATCTGGGATGCTCCAAGTTTTTCCTCAAATTTTGTCACACTTGAGAGGGGAACCATGATTGGTTGACCATTCGCATCAGTCTTATTTGATGTGAGATACATATTCTGTAAGTCACTTGGTAGAGTACGTTTATCTTCAGTCAGGCGTAGATTCACGTCATAAGTTTCACCTTTTTCATCTTGCCAGGAGGTGACATCATCACCAGCAATTAACGGACGTATGACATTGGCAATCTGATTAACTGAAAGACCAAGATCACTTGCCAGTACACGATTGACCTGTACACTCAGAGTAGGCTTGGGTTCTTTCAATGAACTTTCAAGGTCAACCACACCCTCTACTTTGCTAATCTCTGCCATAAAGCGGTCAGAAATTTTTTGTAATTCATCCAGATCTGGCCCTTTAATAGAGATCATGATGGGCTTTTGCCCCCCAGAAACAGTTTCATCTGCAGAGGCGACTGAAGTAATGGTAATCCCACCTACAGACTGCAAGCGCTCACGGAATTCATTGTTAAGGTCGTTCAGGGTTTTTTCACGTTCAGTCCGTGGGGTCACGGTGACGCGCAGACTGACATGGTTTTTGCCCCGATCGGTAACCCCATTAATGACGCCATAAGTCGCACGTACATCCGGATGCTTACGGATGATCTGATCAACCTGCTGGAGTTTGGCCCGAGAATACTCCAGAGATGAATCAACCGGAGTTTCGAATTTAATCCGGATTTCACCTTTGTCTGGTACAGGTACAAATTCGGTACCAATCAATTTGGAGAGTCCGAGAGCGCCAAATAGAGAAGCAACTGCAATCAGAATCGTGATCAATCTAAAACGCAGTGCCAGTTTGAGTAATTTCTCGTAGACATCGCTTAAGCCATCGAGCTTATTGGAAATCCAGGTAAAAAAGCGTTTTACCGCATTAGGTTTTTTATTTGGATCCTTTTTACGCTCTGCCCAATGCGCAGACAGCATTGGATCCAGGGTAAAGCTGACAAACATGGAAATCAGCACAGCGGTACTTACCGCAACGCCAAATTGGAAGAAGAAACGACCAATAATACCGCCCATAAAAGCAACGGGTAAAAATACCGCAACAATGGTCAGAGTCGTAGCGAGAACAGCCAGACCAATTTCTTTGGTACCATCCAGAGCGGCAGTGACATGGTCTTTGCCCATATCACTGTGACGTACAATATTTTCCCGGACCACAATGGCATCATCAATCAACAGACCAATACTGAGCGAAAGTGCCAGCAGCGTCATCATATTGATGGTGAAACCAAAGGCCCAGATAAAGGTTAAGGTGCCAAGCAGGGCAATCGGTAAAGTAAGGCCAGTAATGACAGTAGAACGGAAAGAACCTAAAAATAGCAATACGATCAGTACTGCAAGCACAGCCCCTTCAATGATGGTTCGTGCCACATCGCCAATCGTTCCACGAATGCTTTTGGAGGAATCGACCACCACTTGCAAGGTCGTACCTTGCGGGAGCTGGGCTTTAATGCTTTCTAAAGTTTTATAAGTTTCATCGACAACTTCAATAACATTAGAGTCAGAACTACGCAGAATATCGATAGCCACTGCTGCCTTGCCATCCAGGAAAGCACCTGTTTCCAGTTCGGCCTGACTATCCTCAATCTTGGCAACCTGTTTCAGGAAAATAGGCGCACCATTTTTATTAGCAATGACTAGGTCCCCAAAGGCTTGTGGATGCAGCACTTTAGAATTGATTTCAATCACCAGCTCAGAATTGCCAGATTTCAGCGTACCACCAGGAACTTCAACATTTTCAGATTTCAGTGTGTTAATGACACTGTCTACACCAATCCCAAAAGCTTGTAATTTTTGTGGTTCAACCTGAATACGGATCTGACGCTGGGCATCACCGAGCAGGTTGACTGTACCCACACCGGGAACAGTACGTAGCTGCGGCACAATACGTTGATCAAGATAAGAACTTAATGATTTGAGATCCATTTTGTCGGATTCAAATACGATCGACATGACTGCATTGGCAGATGGGTCATAACGCTCAACCACGGGTTCCTGAATTTCATCACGAAAATCAGCAGTAACAGACGCAATTTTATCTCTCACATCCTGTGCAGCAGTGGTTGATGGTACATCCAGGTTAAATTCTGCCGTAATCATCGACAGGCCTTCACTGGATTGTGAAATCACTTGCTTAAGGCCAGAAATGGTATTGATCTGGTCTTCCAGTTTTTTGGTGATCTCAGATTCAACCGTTTCAGGAGAAGCACCTGGATAGTTGGTATAGACCACCACAAAGGGGAAATCCACATCGGGAAACTCTTCCACACCCATACGTTGCCAGGAAGCGAGGCCTAGTACCATCAAACAGAACATCATCATGATGGTAAATACAGGAAACTTCACACTAATACGCGTCAACCACATCTTGATAATCCTTTTATGATTTTAGTTCTGGCCAAGGGTGACGGTTTTATTAATATCGGCATCCGTGAAGCTGATTCGACTGATCCGATCACTACTTTCAAGTCCGCGAACGACGGCAAGATTATTGTTATAACGCTGTTCTAGTACATCCACATTTACTTTGATGATCTTATTCTGGCGAACAGCCCAGACATAAGGCTTATTCTGAATATCCCGAATAGTATCCAGAGGTATCAGTTGTCCGGAAATCTGACGAGCACTGAGAATCTCGCCATCCACAAAGGAGCCGATACTTAAAGAAGTAATGGTTTCATTTGGACGAGCAAAGAATTCAATCTGACGACTGGCCTGATCTGCAATAGGCGAAATCCGGCTGATACTGGCAGTAAGCAGGTTTGGATTGCCCTGAATATGGTATTCAATTTTACTGCCAGTTTTCAGGTCAGCCTGCATGTCGCTCGGCACTTTAGCCTGAATTTCCAGTTGATCTGGATCGACAATTTCAAAAATGGTTTGACCGGGAGCGACAGTCTGACCTGGCTCAACCTGACGTTGGGTAATTACCCCACTAATCGGGCTGCTAATGATGCCATCCCGATCTGCCTTTTGTGCAATATCGACATTGGCCTGTTGTGCACGAACATTTTCTAATTGTGTTTGATAGTCGACACGGCTTTGTTCAAATTCAGCTTTGGAAATAAAACCTTGATTGAGTAGGCGCTGCTTACGTTCCATCATGAGGCGTGCCTGATTCGCCTGTGCTTGAGCCGATGCACGATTGGCCTGGGCCTGTGCAAGACGCGCAGCATTGTCCTGATTATTCAGGCGAACCAGCACCTGACCTTTCTGAACGCGTTGCCCGACTTGAGCATTGACACTGGTCGCTGTAGCGGTCACCTGAGCCTGAATGCTACTTTGATTTACCGCACGGATAGTCCCGGTAAATGCTGTTTTTTGCACAGCATTGCCTGTCTTTACCTCAATCAGGTCTTGAGTAATCAGTTCTACAGTGTTTTGATTTTTTGAGGGCGTTGAATCAGCTGTTTCTTGTTTATTACATGCAGTTAGGAGCAGACTCATACAGAGCAGACTCATGACAAAAGTAGAGCGACTGATATTATTTTTCGAAAAATAAGTATGCTGTGCAGGGTGCATAGGAGTCCTTTTTATAGCGCTGACCACAGAAGCAGCATCAGGAATAAAAGATTATTCAAGCGCTTTTAAACGCTGGATAATTCTGTCGTATTCTGCTTCCTGATTTCGATAGCGACTTTGTAAAGATTGAATATTTTCTTTTTGTGCAGTCAGATTTTTTTCATTGGTAACTAAGGTTTTTTTAAGGTGCTCAGGTACATTTTTACCTTTACGCAGAAATTCACGTTCCTGACGTACAAACATAATCCGATCTTTTTGTAGCTGCTTAAGTTGCTCTTGTTGGAAAGCCATTTGCTTTTTCAGCTGAGAGAGTACTTCATTCTTTTTTTGTAATGCAATCTGACTATTATTATAGGCACGTTTTAACTTCTGGTCTTCTGCCTGTTGTCTGGCATGTGCTGCGCGTTGAGGTGCCTGACGAATATCTGCTTCAACATTATAAGGTTTGGCGCGCTGAATCACCTGCATATTCTGATCTAGGGCTTCATAGCCATAACGAATATGGTTGGGGGTCACGTTGCTGCTAATATTTGCTACCCCCTTATGATCATAATAACGATACCATTTTGCTTTTTGAGGCACGTTATTTGTTGTAGATGCATGGCTAATAGTCAACATGGTTTGCAGCATAAGTACCATTAAAACAGCAGTCTGCCTGATTATGGATTTTCTTTGACCCATATAAGCAGGTTTTTCCCCAAACTGGCGCATTATCGGCTCCGCGAAAAAAGTTTACTAATAAAGTTCTTTTAAAGTTGACTAAATTACTTAATTAGAAGTAATAATATTGGTATATTATTCCTAATTCCGACAATAAAAAACTATTACCACTCAAAAAAAAATCATTGAAATAGGGAAAGTGTGAAGTCGTTATTGAAATTATAATTTTTTGACTACTTGTGTAGAAAATGCTCGTTGATAATCTCTAGACAGGTATGTTAAAAATAATCGACACTTATATAAAATTCCGCTATAAGCCTGTGGTCGCTTATGGTTTCTGAATGGGAAGGGGTAAGAAATGGACGATAAATTCCAAAATCTAAAAGTGATGGTCATTGATGATTCAAAAACCATTCGTCGTACAGCAGAAACTCTTCTTCAGCGTGAAGGTTGTGAAGTCATTACCGCAGTAGACGGTTTTGAAGCATTGTCAAAAATTGCAGAAGCAAATCCCGACATCGTTTTTGTAGATATCATGATGCCTCGCCTTGATGGGTATCAGACTTGTGCCTTAATTAAAAACTCGCAAAGTTATCAGAACATTCCTGTTATTATGCTATCGAGTAAAGATGGTTTGTTCGATCAGGCCAAAGGCCGTGTGGTAGGTTCAGATGAATATCTCACCAAGCCATTTAGCAAAGATGAGTTGCTTACGCAATCCGCAACCATATCAGTGCTTAATTTATTTGATTTTTTCTTGGGGAAATTGGCATGCCACGTATTCTAATCGTAGATGATTCACCGACCGAAACTTTTCGTTTCCGCGAAATTCTATCCAAGCACGGCTTTGACGTGATTGAAGCAGCAAATGGGGCTGATGGGGTGACCATGGCGCAGACAGAATTACCTGATCTGGTGTTAATGGATGTCGTCATGCCAGGGGTAAACGGTTTTCAGGCGACACGTCAGATCGCTCGTGGGGCAACAACCAAACATATTCCAATTGTCATTGTAAGTACCAAGGATCAGGCAACTGACCGTGTATGGGGTAAGCGTCAGGGTGCAGCAGATTATCTGACCAAACCTGTAGATGAAAATCAGTTAATTGATGTGATTAAGCAACACCTCAATGCAGGATAAGCGCTATGGCAGCGAATGGATTTATCGAACTGCTTCGGATTGCGAAACGGGGTAACAAAAACTACGTTTCCAATGACAACGAAGTCAACCGATGGTCAGGCATTGCTTTTGAAATGATGGGGCAATATTTTGTTGCTCCGCTCGGGGAAGTATCGGAAGTTATCTATCCGCCAAAATATACACCTGTTCCCAATACTCAGCCATGGGTAGTGGGACTGGCAAATATTCGGGGCAGACTGCTTTCAGTTTCAGATCTGGCTCAATACATGTCTGGACATAGAAGCCAGTATTCACCTACTCAAAAAGTATTATGCATTAACCATAATGATCAGTATGTCGGCCTGGTTGTAGATCAGGTTTTGGGGATTCAACACTTTAATAAGAAAAGTTTCTTTTCTAAAACAACTGAATTAGACAAAAATTTACAGGAATATTGTCAGGGGTATTTCCACCAGCACAATCAGCAGTGGCATGTCTTTTTATTCAGTCGTTTGTTGCAAAATCCAAAATACATGAATGCATCTATAAAATTTATAAATTAATTGTCGCACGAAAGTAAAAAGGGCGTAAATTCGGGGAGAAGCTTTATGGGCTTTAAGCTTAAGAAGAAAAATACAGGCGAGAGTAGCCGCAGCGGCGGTAATGCTTTTTTAGCCAAGATTCAATCACAAGCAGATCAGCTATCACGTGTATTTGGTGATAGTGAAAAGTCTAAGCCACTCATTTACGGAGCAATTGGCTGTCTCGTAGCTGCAACTATCACGCTGTTATACCTTTTCTATAGCGTTCCTCGTGCCAACGAACTTACACAAAGTTTGGGTGAATTGCGTCTACTTTCACAAACCATTTCGCGTCAAGCAACTGAAGCGACTGCTTCCGGCACGCCTGAGGCAATGAAGAATCTGACCGAATCACAGCAGTCATTTGCTGAAAATCTGGAAACAGTAAAAAGTATCCATTCGAATAATGAAGCCCTGCAAGCGGTAGACAAGCAATGGACCGAAGTATCTTCAAGTATTGACCTGATTTCTTCACAACAAAAAATCATTAACCAACTTTACGATACTAACATCGCGATTGGTGAAGCGATTCCAGGGATTCAGGCAGAATATAACTTGATGGTCGATCAGATGGCACGTCAGGACATGCCATCGAACCAGGTGGTTATTGCCAAAAACCAGGTATTCATTGCAGAACGTATCTTGCGTTCGATCAGCTTGGTGTTAACCGGTACAGATGGTTCACGTGAGTCTGCAGATGACTTCAGTTCGGATACTGAAACATTCGGTGCTTACTTAAATGCACAGTTAGATGGTTCAGCACAACTAGGTGTACAACGTATTGATGATCCGAACTTACGTGAGTCATTAGAAGGTATTAAAGCTGAATATGATGATGTATTACAGTCAGCTGCATCTACAATTTTGAAAAACTCAGCGCAGATTGTAAAAGTACGTCAGGCATCTGCATCTATTTTTTCTCAATCTGACCAACTATTAGATAACCTGAACAAACTGTCAGGTGGTTCAACCTTAAAAACAGTTATTCCGGCAATATTGTTACTTACCTTCCTGGCTGGCTTCATTGTTTGCGTATTCCGTTTGCTTTCATTACGTGGTGCATCGGATAAACAGCGTGTAACTCGCCTACAAGAAGAATATGACCGTAACCAGAATGCGATTCTTCGTTTACTTGACGAAATTGCAGACCTTGCAGATGGTGACTTACGTTCATATGCAACGGTATCTGAAGACTTTACTGGTGCGATTGCTGACTCGATTAACTTCGCGATCGATCAATTACGTGATCTGGTATCGCGTATTACTGAAACATCTCAGGAAGTTGCACAATATACTGCAACTACTCAGAGCATTACCAACCAGTTAGCCGAAGCATCTGAACACCAGGCACAAGAGATTGCCGGTGCATCTGCAGCGATTAACGAAATGGCACTGTCGATTGACCAGGTATCTGCCAACGCCGAAGAGTCTGCTGTCGTTGCGGAACGTTCAGTACAAATTGCAGCAAATGGTGCAGACGTTGTACATCGTTCTATTGAGGGTATGGATACGATTCGTGAACAGATCCAGGAAACCTCTAAACGTATTAAACGTTTGGGTGAGTCTTCTCAAGAGATTGGTAACATCGTTGCACTGATTAACGATATTGCCGATCAGACCAACATCCTGGCACTGAACGCTGCGATTCAGGCATCTATGGCGGGTGAAGCAGGCCGTGGTTTCGCCGTAGTTGCCGATGAAGTACAGCGTCTGGCAGAACGTTCTGCATCTGCGACCAAGCAGATTGAAGGCCTGGTAAAAACCATTCAGACCGATACCAACGAAGCTGTAATTTCGATGGAACAGACTACTGCCGAAGTTGTGCGTGGTGCGAACCTGTCTAAAGATGCCGGTGTGGCACTAGACGAGATTCAAACCGTATCGAATAACCTTGCAAAACTGATTGCGAACATTTCCGATGCAGCAAAACTTCAGGCTGCATCTGCGGGTCATATTGCAACGACGATGAACGTTGTACAGGAAATTACTTCACAAACAACGACTGCAACCTTCGATACGGCACGTTCGGTATCTGAACTTGCCAACATGGCCGATGCATTACGTGAATCTGTATCTGACTTTAAACTTCCAGAATAAGTCAGACAAATTTGGGGGAAGGAGCGTGTCTTAATTCCGGTTAGGACACCTCCACATACAGATCAAGCCTCGACAAGATGTACTTAACTTCAAACGTTAGGTCTCGCGTGACGGTCACAATCAAGTTTGAGCGCCCTTCTTGGCGGCAGAACGTAAGAAGCCTTAGCTATGAAAGAAATATTAAAAGATCTAGTTGAAACAACAGCGCTTCCTGAAGATAGTTATCTTGATCAAGATGCTGAAATTTTAGAGATATTTGTCGAAGAGATTGAAGAAATCTTTGTCGAGTTAAATGCTTTATTGCCACAGTGGTTTGCCACACCAGATCATCAAGAAACATTAACCACCATTCGCCGCCATTTCCATACGCTGAAAGGTTCGGGTCGTATGGTCGGTGCGAAGCAGGCGGGTGAAATTGCCTGGGCAGTTGAAGATACTTTGAACCGCGTACTTTCCGGTTCAATCAAATTAACGCCAGTCATTCAGAAGTTCGCGCAAGCAACTTTAAATATCTATCAATATGTATTGTATCCATGCTTTAAGCAGGTACAGCCATTAACCGTGGATTTACGTCCAGTCGTACTTTTAGGACAACAATTACAACAGCAATTGAGTCCAGAACCGGCACTTGAAGAATTATTGCTACTTGCGGACAATCTGACTGCTGAAGGTCAGCTAACAGGTCTTGAACTTGCGGATACTGCAGAAGCAGATTCATCAGGAGTAGAGATTGCTGAAACTGCTACCGCAGGACGAGTAGAAGTTGCTGAAGAACGTACTGACCTTGAAGAAACGGTGGCGATCTTTGTTGAAGAAGCCGAGGAACATCTTGCGACAATCCATGATTTCCTGAAACACGAAAATAGTGCCAAGCAAGACTATAATGGTTTGATTCGTGCATTGCATACCCTGCGTGGCAGCTCTTCTATGGCACAAATTGATGATATCTGTGAGGCCAGCGTTAAAGTAGAGAATTTATTTAAAACGCTGGTTCAGGATGAAATTGCTTCAACTTCCAAAGAAACAGCACTATTACAGCAATATTCAGAATTTATCGGTGATTATTTACATCTATTGAAACAAGGTAATACTGAAAAGCTGGCAGGGATTTCTGCTACTTTTGAGGATGCCTGGGATACCTATGGCTTTACTGTGACTGAACAGCAGGATGCTGATCAATCTCAAGGTATGGTTACACGTCTGGTTGAACTGAATATTGATCAGTTACTGGATGCCGAATTTGAGTTTGATAAGCGGGTACTTGAAGAATATCCAGATTATATTGAAGCTTTGAGCCAGCAAGCCGCAGAGCTGATGGTACATACGGATAACCGTGCATCGATCGGTATTCATGAATTCGCATCCCAGTTAAAAGCAGCTTATGATGCTTTGCTGGCGAGACCGGTCTTGCTTGAAAGTGATTATGCCTTCGAACTGTTTGCACAGGCACACCAGGAATTTATTCACCTGTTCGATACGCTCGCGGCAGGACAGCGGGTGATTTTGAATGCCGAAGTTGAAAAACTTCTGGCGGATCTGTCTGCCTTTGTACAGCAAGACATCGAAGTATTCGCTACAGACAAAGTTGTTGAAACTGCGGTATCTGCCCCAGTAGAGTCAAATATATCCACAGCAGTTGATTTTACTGGGCTCAGCCAGCGTATTGCAGCGGATCGTCAGCAGCAGGACGCTGAAGATGCCAACCGTGATTTCGATGAAGACTTGCTGGATATCTTCCTGGAAGAAGCAGATGAGTTGCTGGCAGGCATTGATGAAGACCTGAATACCTGGTCCAAAGAACCTGAAAATACTCATTCATTGAACAATCTGATGCGTTATTTGCATACCCTGAAGGGGGGTGCAAACATGATTGCTGCCACGCATATCGGTTCGATTGCACATGAGCTGGAAAGTATTTATGAGCGCGTGATCCGTCAGCAGATTACCGTAACACCTGCATTGATCCAGATTATCCGACTGGTACAGGATAACGTGTCAGACCGTATCCAGAGTATTCGTGATGACAAGATCGATTATCCGGCACCTGAAGCTATTCATATGCTGCAAAATATCCAGGCACTTGTGGCTGGAACAGCTACTGCAACTCCGGTGGCTGCTGTTGAGACGGTAGAAGCAGAGACTTCTGTAGAACTAGAAGTTATTGACGATGCATCGGAATCTGCTGAGATCGTTGTGGAATCACAAGCGCTTGAGCGAGTAGACAGCTTTGAAACTGAATCTGTTCCTGCATCAGATGAGCAAATTCAGGAACATCAGTCAGGCGAAACACTTACGGCTGAGTCAGCTGAATCTATGCTTGCTGATGAAGATGATCTGCAATCGATTGTTGAAGAAACCTTCCTGGAAGAATCGCAAGAGATTCTGGAAAATGCAGAAAAATTACTGAACCAATGGTTCGATCAGCGAAGTGACCGTAGCTTATTGCTGCAACTTCAGCGTGCTGCCCACAGTATCAAGGGTGGCGCCCGCATGATCAGCAATGAAAGCATCGCAAGTATTGCTTATGGTCTGGAAAGTGCATTTGAACAGTTTGCTGTTCATCATTTTAACTCCAATGCCTATGACAGTCTGCTACAAAAGACCCTGAAATGGCTGGGTCAAGCCATTTTTGATCATGATTACAATGGTTTTGAGCAAATCAAAGCAGCGCTGGATGCGATTGAGTTTGTAGATGTCACTGCACAGCTACCTGAACGTCTGACCAAAACTGAAAATCTGGAAGTTACAACTGGTTTCGAGTTTGTCCAGGGTGATGGTACTGAACCACCAAATATGATGGGTGAGTGGAATGAGAACACCTCAAGCGATAGCAATAACGAGATGATCCGTATTTCAGCCGAATTGGTCGAGAAGATGATTGACCTGTCAGGCGAAAATGCAATTAACCGTTCGCGTATCGAGATGGATCTGGGGCAACTCGGCAATACCTTAAATGAGATGGAACTGGCGATCAAACGTCTGGCTGATCAGCTGCGCCGTATGGAAGGCGAGCTGGAGTCTCAGATTATTGCCAAACATGGCTCAGAAAATTCACGCTATGCTGACTTCGACCCCTTGGAGATGGACCAATATTCATCCCTGAATCAGTTATCTAAATCTCTTGCTGAATCTGCATCGGACTTGGTCGACTTTAAGACCACGTTGGCAGAAAAAATCCGTGATACCGAAGGTTTGCTATTGCAACAATCGCGTATCCAGGCTGAGATTCAGGAAAGTCTGATGCGTACCCGTCTGGTACCATTTGACCGTATGTTGCCACGTTTACAACGTATTGTACGTCAAACTTCGACCACACTGAACCGTCCGGCAGAGCTGATTGTTCAGAATACCGAAGGTGAACTCGACCGTACCATTCTGGAACGTCTGGTAAACCCATTTGAGCACATGCTGCGTAATGCGATTGACCATGGTCTAGAAGATACTGCAGAACGGCTTGCGCTGAATAAGCCAGAAGTCGGTTCAATTGTCCTGAACATTAGCCGTCAGGGTACCGACGTCATTATCTCCTTTAGTGATGATGGTAAGGGGATTGATGCGGAGAGTATTCGTGCTAAAGCCATCAGTCTGGGCTTGATCAAAGCGGAACAGCAGGTGGATCAGGAAGAATTGCTGCAATTCATCTTCCATCCAGGTTTCAGTACGGCTAAAGCAGTCACCCAGATTTCGGGTCGAGGTGTTGGTCTGGACGTGGTACAAAGCGAAATCAAAACGCTGGGCGGTCACGTTTCGGTAAATTCTGAACTGGGCAAAGGCACGACCTTTACGATTCGCGTACCGACCACTGTGGCAGTCAGTGATGCCTTGATGGTGAAAGCAGGTGACCAGCAATTTGCCATTTCTCTGGCACAGATTGACCGTATTGTCCGTATTGCACCAGCAACACTGGAAACTTACTTCAACAGTAAGGATGATTACTTCAAGATTGATGGTGTGAACTACAAGCTGCGCTATCTGTCTGAGTTTGTCTCTAATCAGCCAATTCCACGTTTGAACAATGTCGCGCATTCATTACCAGTACTCCTTATCAAGGGTAATGGTGGTCAAAGTATCGCTTTGCTGGTGGATCAATTAGTTGGCTCACGTGCACAGATTGTAGTAAAACCAATTGGGCAGCAGTTTGCCAGTGTCGGTGTAATTGCAGGTGCAACCATTCTTGGTGATGGTCAGGTCTGTCTGATTCTGGATGGTCAGAATATTGCCCGTCAGGTTCAGGCGACTCAGCGTATCAAACAGTTATCTGATCAGCAGGATCTGTCGCGTCGTGGTAATGCACGTCGTCTGGTCATGATTGTCGATGACTCGGTAACTGTACGTAAGGTAACGTCACGTCTGTTAGAGCGTCAGGGTTATGATATTGTCACTGCCAAAGATGGTGTCGACGCGATTGAACAGTTGGAAAATGTCCGTCCAGACCTGATGTTGCTGGATATTGAAATGCCACGTATGGATGGTTTCGAAGTAATTAACCTGGTTCGCCATCATGATATTCACCGCAACTTGCCAATTATCATGATCACCTCACGTACTGGGGAGAAGCATCGTGAGCGTGCCTTCAGTCTGGGTGTGACACACTATATGGGTAAACCGTTCCAGGAAGCGGAGCTGCTTGCCAATGTTCAAGAATTAATTGCTGCTCAACAGGGGTAATGAATGAATAGTCAGACTAATGTGAACGCAGTGTCGGCCGATAAAATCAGCCAGCAGGAGCTACAGCATCTCATTACCGTATCTACGGGATTTATTGATGCGTATATCATCGACTGTCATGGCAAGGATCCGATGTTGCTGCCGCAGAACATTGTTCTATCAGCGCTGGATAGTGCTACACAGGTAAAAACTGTAGAGTGGCATGATGCACAACTTCCAGTTTATGCAGTGAATGATCCAGACCGTAAGAATGGTGTAGCATTAGTCATTGAAGGGGATGAAGCGAATCAGCGTTTTGCCCTGATGTGCAATGAAATGCCAAAGACTATCCGTTTACGTATTTCGGAAATTGTCGATGATGAACGCGAAGTGACAGATCCGACGATTTTCCAGTATGTACGTATGGGCGAGGCGATGTACCATATTCCGCAGATGGCACATATTCAGTCCTTGGTCGGCCATTAAGCTATATAGATCTAAGAATATAAAAAAGGAACTCAACGGAGTTCCTTTTTTATTTGGAGCTTTTCAATCTGGCTTAGTTTGCCAACAGATTGATCAGGATTTTTTCGTAAATTTCAGCCAGTGGTTCCAGATCTGCAATATCGACATGCTCATTGATCTGGTGGATGGTGGCATTTAATACGCCTAGCTCAAGGACTTGAGCACCGGTAGGGGCAATGAAACGGCCATCTGAAGTACCTCCAGAAGTTGACAGTTCGGTTTCAGTACCAGTGACATCACGAATCGCATCTTTAGCAGCATTCACCAGTTCACCGACTGGTGTCAGGAATGGCAGGCCAGATAAAGTCCACTGAATGTCATATTCCACACCATGACGATCCAGAACTTCTAAAGTGCGTGCTTTTAATTCGTCAGCAGTCACTTCAGTTGAATAACGCCAGTTGCACAGCAAATTCATTGTGCCTGGAACAACGTTGGTTGCACCTGTGCCAGCATTGATATTGGAAATCTGGAAAGAGGTTGCCGGGAAGTATTCGTTGCCATTATCCCAAACAGTTTCACAGAGTTCAGCGATGGCTTTAGATGCAGTATGAATTGGATTCACAGCAAGATGGGGATAGGCTACATGACCTTGTTTACCTTTGACAGTCAGGTTGGCATTCAATGAGCCACGACGGCCGTTTTTAACAATATCACCAAGTTTATTGGTACTAGATGGTTCACCTACCAGACACCAGGTAATTTTCTCATTACGCGCTTCTAAGGCCTCAATGACTTTTACCGTACCATTGATTGATGGACCTTCTTCATCAGAAGTGATCAGGTAAGCAATTGAACCTTTATGATCTGGATATTTCTCTACAAAGCGCTCAGTAGCAACAACCATGGCTGCCAAGGCAGTTTTCATATCTGCACTGCCGCGACCATAAAGTTTACCATCACGGATTTCTGGCAGGAACGGGTCAGAGTTCCAGGCATCCAGGTTGCCGGTTGGCACTACATCTGTATGACCTGCAAAACAGAACACCGGGCCATCCGTCCCTTTGCGTGCCCAGATATTGTCGACATCTTCAAAACGCATGTTTTCGATATTGAAGCCTACCTTTTTCAGGCGTTCTGCCATGATGTTCTGGCAATCATGATCGACTGGAGTAACGGAAGGCTGACGTAACAGTTGCAGGCTTAAATCGAGAGTTGCGGAAGATGTCATATGAGATTCATTCATAAATCAAGAATATTGTGGGCACTATGATAGGCGAAGAAATAGTAATTTGGGAATCTCAGACATAAAAAAACCCTGACAAGCGCAGGGTTCTTTTACTAAGGCAATAAGATTAGTTGCGGCGAATTTCATCAGAAGTTTTTTCTGCTGTACCAGTCACGGCTTCACCCGCTTTAGACACATCTTTACCAACGCCTTTCACAGTATTACAACCTGTAAGTACAAATGCCAAGATTAAAGAAGTTGCAAGAATTTTTTTCATCATCATCTCCGTGTTATCAATAATAAAATTATTATGATGTGGAAGTTAGATTAGAAAATATACGAAAGAAAAAATATATGGTTTTCATAGTGCTTGCGTAAATTAATGTAATAGTTATCAAATTTTTCAGTAAATATCCTAGATCAGTGTCGGGACACGGAACATATAGAAATCTCCGCTGAGTGCCGATTTATATAAGCCATTAGTCCACCACTGTGGATAGTCACTGCTCATATGCCGGTTTGGATAGATCCATTCATGTCGTTGCAAACGATAAAA
Source organism: Acinetobacter sp. ACNIH3 (assembly GCF_002918965.1). Classification (NCBI taxonomy): domain Bacteria; kingdom Pseudomonadati; phylum Pseudomonadota; class Gammaproteobacteria; order Moraxellales; family Moraxellaceae; genus Acinetobacter; species Acinetobacter sp. ACNIH3. The sequence continues at coordinate 76,890 of NZ_PQLP01000003.1, forward strand.
GCCTTGTTCCCGGTCTGGAATCTGATAGCCCCAGCTGCCCAAACGCCGTCCTGTATTCACCCAGTCTGGAATAGGCGCGCTGCGATGGACTGGTAAATACAGTTGTCCCTTCAATATGCAGAATCGCTGATCAATCGGATAATCCAGCGCATCCGGAAACTGGAACTGTTTTTGGGTGAAATGCTGCAACTTGCGATTCAAGGTATCGCTTCGGTTTAAGCCATACCAATGCGGCAAGCTAAAATCTGCTTCAGCCAGATAGTATTTTAAAGCAATTTCCCAGTGTTCAATTTTTCCGCTGATTTTATTGAACAGCAGAAAATCGAGTTCACCCAAGGTTCTGGATCCGTCAATCTTCTGAATACTATGTCCAAGCAGGGTATAGGGATGATAACCCTTATCCAGCAGCCAAAACCATATCAGCATTTCGAAACGCAGTCCAAGACGGGTACTTTTGAGTTGTGCAATAAAGTTTTCCAAAGCCTGTGGATTTTGATCCAGTTCTAAAAGTCGTGGATGATAATTTTCCAGATATTGTTGCCACATTTGATCTGAATGCAAGTCAAAGGCATGCTCTAGTTCAAGTTTGTCAGGCACCTGAGAAAGGATATTTGGACTGCCAACAGCGAATGCCAGCTGACGTACCAGTGGATGCTGATACTGTTGCCACGGTTCAATAAAGTCCTGAGTCAGGCAGGGTACAGGCATGAAGAGTCCTAGCTAAATATGCAGAAAGACAACGGATAAGAATCAAAAACACCTTATACTACCCCAATTCCATGGTTAGGGTTGCTGTATGAAAGTGTTGTTTTGGCGAAGTCTGGTGGTCATTTTTGTGACATTAGGCTTTATAGGTGCGGTTTTGCCTGGCATGCCAACAACGGTTTTCTTGATTCTGGCCACATGGGCTGCCTCTAAAGGCTGGCCGCAGATGGATGAGTGGCTGCTGAATCACCCTAAATATGGACAGACTTTACGCGACTGGCGTGCCAATCGGACCGTGCCGCGTAAAGCCAAATGGTTTGCCAGTATCATGATGCTGGTTAGCGGGATTATCATGTTATTTACCAATGCACCGCTGGCTGTCAAAATCTTTACTGATCTGACCATGCTAATCGTGGCAATCTGGTTATGGTGCCGCCCGGAACCCAAGCCAATCTCTGAAAAGCATATACCGTCTGAAAGGGAATAAATGTATGCAGCAATGGACTATAGAACAAGCCGATATTCAGATTGATCTGGCTGCACAAAAACTGTATCTACCTCGTTTTGCCAAGAGTTATTCAATTTCAAGTGGTAAAAATGGTATCGGAGAAATAGAAAATAGTGGTAAAACGCCTCGAGGCTGGCATAAAGTTGCGCAAAAAATCGGGGCTGATACACCATTGAATAGTGTATTCATTGCCCGTCAGGCTACAGGAGAGATTTATTCTGAATCACTGGCAGCAGAATTTCCCAATCGGGACTGGATTCTGACCCGGATTTTATGGCTGAGTGGTTTGGAAGACGGTTTTAACTATGGTGAAGGTTGTGATACTTACCGCCGTTATATCTACATTCATGGCACGCCAGATACAGAACCGATGGGGATACCAATGTCACATGGCTGTATCCGTATGCGTAATACCGACCTGATCGAGCTGTTTGATCTGGTTAATGAGCAGGCTCTGGTTTATATCTCAGAACATTCTTTAGAAAAATAGTCTTTTACCAATGTTTTCATGGCTCCTATTTTAAATCTCTACAGAGAGTGAGATAGGGTAGAGAGCGTAAAAGGATTTTATCTCACTATTCACCTTTAAATATGAGTGACCAGGCAGCTTTAGAGCATAATGAAAAGCATGGTTTGCCTTTGAAATAAGCTGAATTTCCTCCTGAATCGAAAAAATATGGCATAAATCCCGACTTATTTTTGATTAAAAATAATTACAGATACGTTTTTACATGATCACAACGTGTCCTTAGATAAAGCTTTGTATACTATTTCGGCGAAATAGCAGCTTTTGGACCGTATGGTGTATAAAAGGAACGATCCAGCAAGCAATGAATACCGCCTTATCTGAGTTTGAGATTCAATGAATTTCGGTATAGACTTAAAAAATAAACAAAAAGTGTTGTTTTTTTTGGCGATCAACCTATTTTTTAATCACTCGAACCTAAAAAGTGGAAAACATTCGGAAAAGCGTTTGACACGCTGTGAAGATTCTCTATAATGCACCTCATCAAGCGATGAAGTCGATTTGAAAGGGCGCTTAGCTCAGTTGGTAGAGCGTCTGCCTTACAAGCAGAATGTCGGCGGTTCGATCCCGTCAGCGCCCACCAAGCTTCTTTTAAAGTTAAGATCTTTTAGTGCAGCGGTAGTTCAGTTGGTTAGAATACCGGCCTGTCACGCCGGGGGTCGCGGGTTCGAGTCCCGTCCGCTGCGCCACTTTAAGTTCTTGATGAATCGTTTGCCACAATAGCGACATTGTGTAAGTGCAGCGGTAGTTCAGTTGGTTAGAATACCGGCCTGTCACGCCGGGGGTCGCGGGTTCGAGTCCCGTCCGCTGCGCCACTTTAAGTTCTTGATGAATCGTTTGCCACAATAGCGACATTGTGTAAGTGCAGCGGTAGTTCAGTTGGTTAGAATACCGGCCTGTCACGCCGGGGGTCGCGGGTTCGAGTCCCGTCCGCTGCGCCATTTACATAATAGACCTTTTGAGGGCGCTTAGCTCAGTTGGTAGAGCGTCTGCCTTACAAGCAGAATGTCGGCGGTTCGATCCCGTCAGCGCCCACCAGATTTTTTGTGATGCAGCGGTAGTTCAGTTGGTTAGAATACCGGCCTGTCACGCCGGGGGTCGCGGGTTCGAGTCCCGTCCGCTGCGCCATCCTTAGAATCGAAACAGTTTGACCCTTTAAGGGCGCTTAGCTCAGTTGGTAGAGCGTCTGCCTTACAAGCAGAATGTCGGCGGTTCGATCCCGTCAGCGCCCACCATATCTTTTATAGATATACGACACGCAGCGGTAGTTCAGTTGGTTAGAATACCGGCCTGTCACGCCGGGGGTCGCGGGTTCGAGTCCCGTCCGCTGCGCCATTTTTCATTTCCTGATGTGGAAAATGTGTTATCAAAGTCCAAGACTACGCGCTTCGCTTGTCTTGCATCATAAAAAATAACGATGTTATTTTTTACTCTTCAGGGCGCTTAGCTCAGTTGGTAGAGCGTCTGCCTTACAAGCAGAATGTCGGCGGTTCGATCCCGTCAGCGCCCACCATATTCTCTCTTGCTTAAAATCTAAATTTTCCATAGAATCCTAAGTCTATAATAATTTATAAAATTTCATGGCTATGAGAAATCCATATCAGCGCAAGGCCGCGGCTAAAACTCAAAATACTCCTTACGATCCTCTACAAGTTTATAAACAGTTCATTGAAACAATTGTGGCACAAGGCTGCATTTACGCCTTATACCAAGATGGCTGGGCACTCTGTGCAACGCCAACAGGGCAAAAGGCTTTTGCAACCTGGCAGAGTAAAGGCCTGGCGAAACTGCTGATCAAAGATAACTGGGAAAAATACGAGATTCAGGAAATCAGCTTTAAAGACTTCATTGAAAAAGTGATTCCTTTTCTGCGTGAAGAACATACTGCTTTATCTCTCGATCTGACGCCTGAAGGGCAAAATATTCTGGTGGCACCAGAAAAAATGCTGCTGGATATCAAGAATTATTTGTATCAGATTTATGTGCAGAAGCCGGAGATCTTTAAAAACGGTAATATTCCATTGCCACGCCAAATCCGATTGCATTGATTTTCATCTTTTAAATAACTCTTTTTTAATATTCATTCAGCAACCAGCCACTAAGAAAAGCAAAATACTCGCGTAGCCACGAGTTATAGCGAATATATAGCGGCGTTTCTGCGCTAATACTAATGATCTGTGTATAGCCTTGATGTCTGGCTATGGCACGAGCACGAATGCTATGAAAGTCACTGGTGACAATAGTAATTGGATCATTCAAAGTAATCTGATGACGGTTTAAAATCTTTTTGGAGTTGATCAGATTGAGTTCGGTGCTGGTACTTTGATCTTCCATTGCAACTAGATTACGAACAGCAGGATATGACTGTTTAAGGTAAGCCTGCATCACTTCGGCTTCAGTATATTTCTCCTGAAAACTCAAGCCGCCCGTCATAATGATTAATGCTTCTGGATGGAATTGCGCATAGTCAGCTGCAGTGTCGAGACGTTTTTGCAAGGTTGGCGAGGGTCGGTTGTTTTCTATACCACTACCTAAAACCAGGATTGCCTTGGTTGGCAATTGGGTATTATCACTATTGATATTGCTTTGAATATAACCAAAGAAGATCAGAACACTGGCGACCCAGGTAAAAAGTCCAATCCACATCCATTTCCATACACTGGAACGAAACCTGGAGTGCTGGTGCCATTGCTGGAAATAGGAAAAGAACAGGGCGTAAATAATCAGTAACACGCCAATCAATAGTGGTAGCAAGATTCCCAGATGAATCTTGTTCTGTAAGAGTAACCAGAGACTGTCTGCACTCAGTAAAATCCCTACAATACTACTGATCAGGCGTTTATAAAAATCTGACATGAATGATCCTGTAATTTTCATATTTTATTGTAGGCATTTCAGTCTCATAGGCAATTAAAAAAACCGGGCAACATGGCCCGGTTTTTTTCATCACTTACTGATTAATACACATCACGGCGATAACGACCGTCCTGACGTAACTGATCAACAGTTGATTCACCTAGAATATCAATCAGTGCCTGATCGACATCACTGGCCATGCCATCAATGCTACCGCAGACATAAATCACAGCACCATTGTTTACCCAGGTTTTCAGCTCATCCGCCTGTTCACGGAGCTTGTGATGTACATAAACTTTTTCAGCCTGATCACGTGAGAATGCCAGATCCAGACGTTTTAATGTACCTACAGTCAACCAGGCTTCCAGGGTTTCCTGATAGAAGAAATCGTGTGCACGCTGACGTTCACCGAAGATCAGCCAGTTTTCATTATAGTCCTGACGGTTACGAGTATGCAGTAAACTCATCAGGCCAGCGATCCCGGTACCATTACCAATACAGATAATTGGGCGGTTATCATCCACCAGATGGAAGGAATCATTGCTGCGAATACGCAAGGCAATAGGTGCATTGAGTGCGGCATATTGTGTTAACCAGCCTGAACCTAGACCAAGTTCACCAGAGGCATCCTGTTGCTGACGAACCACCAGACGCAAGATCTGTTGGCTTGGAATACTGGCAATAGAATATTCACGTGTTGGTAACACGGGTAACTGATTCAGTAATTCTTCTGAAGAAATAAATGGGAGAATTGGCTGAGTCAGATCACGATTCCAAAGGATGTCTTCTATACGTTGCTGCATAGAGGCAACCACAGTACCTGCAGGAATTTGGTGTGCTGCCAGGAATTGCGCAATGCGTTCAGCACTGTTCCCTGGCTGGATTTCTGCAATATCACCCGCTTGCCATTGTGCTTCATGTTCAGGTTTAAATTCCAGGTTAAAGGCTGGAGCTCCCAGACTGCCTGGATTCAACACCTCACGTTTTACAAGGGTCCAATGGTCAAAGGTTTTATCAATATCCATGGCCTGAAGTTCTAGATGAGTTGACTGAGCGAGTGCGGCATTCCATTGCTGGATATGCTCGTTACTGGCATTGTCGACTTCAATAGTGGCAAATAATTGCTGAGCACCATTATTTTTCAGCCATTGATCAATACGGTGACCAAAACTACAGAAAGTATCCGGATATTCTTTAGAACCCAGCGCCAGTACAGCATAATGAAGATGACTCAGGTCAGCCTGACCGGACATAATTTTCTTCTCAAATGACGAAGCCAGGTCTGGTGCTTCACCGGTACCATAAGTACTTGCAATAAAGAGCACCTGTTCAGCCTGTTGCAGATCAGCCAGCGTCAGCTGTTGTACGGCTTTTACCGTTGCTGGTTGATGTGCTTGTTGCAAGGCAGTTGCGGTACGCCATGCCAGCTGTTCAGAAACACCGGTTTGTGTGGCATACGTAATCAGCCAAGACTTGGCATTTGGATCAATATCGATGGCTGTAGCGCCTTGACGTGCGGCAAGAGTTAATTTCTTCTGTTTACGACGCTTCAGATACAGCATCCAGCCGGTCACAAAGAAAAGTGGCATCAGCAGTGAGGCGACCATGGCAAAGAACTGGTAGATCGGACCAAAGAAGCTGCCACGGTGCACCGGTAGCATACTGCTCATGATCTTTTCATTCAGCTTTTTGTCTTCATACATTTCTACCGATGTAAATGCTGCATCCTGATAGTTATAAGTAGCATTATTACGGGCACGCTCATGCTGAACTTCAACATCGGTAAAGCTGAGTTTCAGTTCACCATCGGCTTTTTTAGGAATATTAAAAGTAACTGTTGAATATTTGTCATTGAATTTATTCTGGAAACCTGCCCAGCTCTTGTTCAATGCAGTAAGTAGAAGGGTATCATCAACACCTCTTTCGCGACCTTCACCGCGATTTTCGCGCTGACCTTCGCTTCGTGGAACACGTTCGCCTGCACCTTCACCACGTGATTCGCCAGCCCTACGACCTTGTTCTTCACCACCACGGCCGCCTTGACCTTGCTGCATTTCAGGTTGTGGACGTTCTACACCCAGCACCTTGAACATACCGTTGCGCCACCAGTCATAAGACCAGTACAGTCCGGTACACGCCAGGATCAGGTAAAAAATCACGACCCAGGTTCCAACCACCGCGTGCAGATCCCAGATAAAGTTACGACCTTTCAGTTGCGGCTTCACAGCTAGCCACTGCTTCACTGAATGGCGTTTTGGCCAGCGTAGGTAAAGACCCGACAAGACAAAGAAAATCAGCATCAGGGCACAGGCACCTGTGATCTGCTTGCCGACAGGACCCATGGTTAAATAACGGTGTAGCTGCTGTATGAACTGGAAGAACTCACGGCCTTTGATTTCAGGCAGTACTTCAGCCGTATAGGGGTTGACCATCATGTTGTAACCACGACGAGCACCTTCTTTGGCAATATTAACCGTACTGGATCCTGTTGGACTGGCATCCAGGCTCACGCTGTTGATCTGCATTTCAGGATTTTGCTGCTTAAAATGCTGATACAGCTCAGCCGGGCTGAGTTTCGGCCCTGATTGTGCCTGTACGGTATAACTGTCCGTATTGATCCATTTCAGGATCTGTTGTTCATAGGAATATATTGCCCCGGTAACGCCCATAATTGACAGGACCAGACCGGCAGTAATTCCAAGAAACCAGTGGATCTGGAAAAAGGTTTTTTTAAACATGGTCGTTGGATGAAAATACGAATATTAGAAAATGGTCTGATTATAAAGGAATATCGCAATAGAATGATGGATTTTGCGGATAATATTTATTCTCATTATCGTTTACAATTATGAATACAAAAAAACCTCCGTACCCAGGTAGGAGGTTTTTTAATGAAAGTTCGTATCAGATTTCTTTCGGTTCGCCTACTTCTTCACGTAAATGCTTGCGAATGGTTTCGAATGAGAAATTTTTGCTATCTAGGCGTTTTGGCAGGATATAAGCACCTTGCTGACCTTTAACTTTGAAATTAACCAGCATGAATTCAGGTGTATTGTACCATTCATAGATGTCTTTCCAGCCAATCGCACCTACACCTTCTTGTAGACCCATTTTCTGACGCATCACGATCCCGTGAGGTTGTACACCCAGACGAATACCTTTAATTTCCTGAACTGGAAATTCGTTCATCTTGCGCTTTACATACCATTCCAGACCAAAAGTACGGATCAGGTAGTACAGCACCACACACACCAGTGCCACCCAGCAAAAAATTGTAGAATAGTTCTTGAGCATGATAATGCCCAGAATAGAAAGTGCCACAACTGCACCCATGATCAGCCAGGCTTTCATGCCAATTTTATTGGTACTGCGCCAGATCATTAGCTGAGCATGACGTTGTTCCTGTTCTGTCACTTCATAGTTCACAGGCTGTAGGGTATAGGCGTATAAATTTTTCGCGGTCATAGTGAAATTTACAAATTTAAAACTGCAAAAAGTTTAGCATTATTTGTACCAATTCAGTGAGTATATTGTTCCAAAATCAGTCAAATTATAATGAGGCTAATTCGGTTGCCTGTTCATCACGTTCATGGCTTAAACTTTGCTTTAACTGGCTGAGTTGATTCAAGATACTGAACATTAGGGACAGTTGCTGCAAAATGATCAGGGATTTCTGGTCTTCATCCTGCTGGTGTGACAGGCGTTGACGAATATTGTGGATCATATTCTGTGCATTGAAACCGGGCACTTTATCGGCCAGTAATGCCCCACGAATGTCTTCAAGCGCTTGATCTAGCAGACTCAAAATTTCTTGGTCTTCGATTTTTTCACGATGCGCACCTAGCGCAGCAATATAGCTGATCAGGGTATGATTCAGACACAGGAATTCGAAAGCCTGGCTCTTTTGCAAAGGATCAAAATCGGGCTCAGTCGCCAAGGTCGAAATCAGGGAAGCAACTTCAGCATCGGTATTATGTGCAGCGCGACGCACGATCCGGTAACGCAGACCATTGTTACGCCCAGTTTTATACTGTTCAATCACTTCGCTAAGATAATCGACCTCAGCATTTAAAGAACGTTTGATTGAACGCGGCAGACGGCGGAATTTCCAGTCCGGGAAGATAAAGCTCACCCCGAACCAGGCAATCGCACAGCCAATGAGGGTATCAATCATCCGTGGCAATGCTGCGGAAAAGCCCATCCCATCCAGGTTAAAGTTGATCAAAGCCAGAATGGTGATGAAGGCTGTAGCTTGCGCATACTGCTTGCTGCGTAATTCAAAGAACAGCACGCCACTCAGGATCAGAAGCAATAATTGACCTTCGATTGAAGGGACAAAATACAGAACGGCAAAGCCCAGGCTAATCCCAATTAGTGTGCCGATTATCCGCAGACGTAAGCGGCGCTTGGTGGCGTTAAAGTTAGGCTGACTCACGAACAGGGCAGTCAGCAGAATCCAGTATCCATATTCGATATTGGTCAGCTGTACAAAGATATAAGAAATCAGCAGTACAATCGACAAACGCACCGCATGACGGAACAGTACGGATTCCGGGGTCAGATGCTGTTTGATCCTGATCCGGATATCTTCCCAGCCTTTTAAGTCGTCATCTTTGAGCTGGTTTTCAATATGTTTGGCACGCTCGAACTTAATATTGCGTTCGGTTTCCAGGTTACGTAACTGGGCATCAATCGATTTTAAGTTCTGATACAGAGAAAACAGTGCATTGATCCAGACTTCATCATATTGCTGTTCCTGACGTAACTTATCCAGTGAATAGCGCAGATTCTTAAAGGCATGCTTAAACCGCGAATTATGCTGGTAGGTTTTACGCTGAAGGATACTTTCGCTCAGGTCCTTACAGGCTTTGCCCTGAATCGACAAAATGCGCTGAAAGCGGAACAGAATATCGCTATGCTCAAAAATCTTTGCTAGTTTTTGATAATCAATATGCGCTGAGTCCGCCCGCTCATGAATGTCTTGGGCAATAAAATAATATTGCAGGCTGCGACGGGTGTCTTTCTGTCCTCGATCTCCCTTGAGTCGGGTCAGTAAAGCAGCTTTCATATCATTAAAAATCGCAATTAATTTGCCATTTTCAAGTGAAAGTTCAATCATGCTTTGCTGATAACTACTCGATGTCATATCAACATCAAATAGATTCGATTTGGCATAAAGAAAGTTACCGAGCGACGAATAGCACTTGGCCAAATTGTCTTGTGCCAGACGGGCAGGGAACAGCAGGAAACTAATTGTAGATAACAGGCCATACCACATGGCACCGATAACCAGCAGGCCTGCCTGGGTGTACCAGTTATCAAACAGTTCTACCCCGAGCATGGAATAGACCGAGATCACCAGACAGCCATAGGAAATCGTAGCATAACGCCGTCCCAGCGAGCCGAGCAGAATTAAGCCAATACAGGACACGATGAGTGCCAAGGCGAACAGGATCGGGTACGGAAATAACAGATAAACGGCAGAGGCTGTAATAAAGAAGCCAATATAAGTATAGAGGAGATTCAGAATCCGGACCGAGAAGCGGTCGTCAATATCGCTTAAACCTGCTGCCACCACACCCAAGGTCAGTGGAATGGTCATTAACTGCTGACCCATCAGATAAGGCACAAAGGCAGTTCCTGCAAAGGCAATGATCATCCGCAGATTATACATAAACGTCGTATTGCCGGTGGTTTGCTTGAAACGAGTGAGCCAGGATTTCAAGATTCGTCCTTCTATACCACTGTCTTTAGATAAAGACTTAATAAATGTGTGAAAATTTAGCAATAAAAATAAGTAAATTTGCTTCACAAATCATACTATGCCCTGTGTAAACTTGTCTGCACAGCGCTCATTTAAATTCTAAATATTATTATGTCGACAACAACGACCAATAAAAACTATGCCATGTCCTGGATCATATTACTGGCATCCCTCACTGCACTTGGCCCGCTTTCTATTGATATGTATCTGTCGGCATTGCCACAAATGGCTGATGATTTTGGTGTCACTACCCAGCAGGTGGCAAACAGTTTGCCCGCCTATTTTCTGGGGCTAGCGATCGGGCAGCTGGTCTATGGTCCGGTCAGTGACCGTATCGGACGTAAACCGCCATTGTACTTTGGTTTAGCCTTATATGCAGTGGCAAGTCTGCTCTGTGTATTTGCTCAAAATGAATGGAGTCTAATTGCCGCACGGGTGCTGCAAGCCTTAGGCGGATGTGTCGGTGTGGTAATTGCCCGCGCTGCGATCCGTGATCGCCTAGATATGCATTCAGCAGCTCAGGCTTTTGCCAGCATGATGATTGTCAGTACGATTGCTCCAATTCTAGCGCCGAGTATGGGTGCCTGGGTATTGCTGGTATTTGAATGGAATATGATTTTTGTATTGCTGATGCTGTTTGGTCTGGTGATTCTGGCATGCGTACATTTTTTCTTTAAAGAAACCCTAGAGCCAGAACGCCGTTTACAACTGAATTTTACCCAGGTCATGAGCCTATATCAGGCAATTTTTCAGGATGAAAGTTTCAGAAAGCCAATGTTTGCTGGTTGTTTTTCCAGTGCAGTCTTGTTCTGTTATATCACCTCATCTTCAGCGATTCTGATGGATCATTTTCATTTAAGTGAGCAGCAGTTTGCTTATGTCTTTGGTGGTAATGCGGTCGGGATTATGCTGTTTTCCACCTTGAATAAAAAGCTGGCACATCGGTTTGGGATTTTAAGTCGTTTAAGAATTGGAACGACCTTACAACTTAGTGGCGTAATTGCTTTGTTGGTGCTGGGAATAATTGAGACTGAATCTTTAATTCTGGTCATTGTTGCCATGTTTATGGTGGTGGCATCTACTGGTTTTACCGGACCAAATGCCATGGCGATTGCGATGTCTGAGCAGGGGGCACGTGCTGGAACTGCCAGTGCCATTATGGGCAGCATGCAGTTTGCCTGTGGTCTGCTTGGCGGGATTCTGCTGAACTTTATGTGGTGGAATGCTTTATTTAATATGGCGCTGGTAATGGCGATCTTTGTTGGGATTGCGGCAGTGACCATTTACCGTCTGCAGCTGCCGTCGCCTAAAGGGGATTAAACATAGGGACGGCATAACTGCTCAAGATAAGCTTACAAGTTCAGACAATTAGTCATTTAAAAAGACAGCGAAGTCCTCAACTGGCACACGTGGCGTAATGAAAGTATTTACAATATCCTCTGGATCTGCATAGCCGAGAGCCATACCGCAAACCAATTCTTCATCTTCAGGAGCACCCACCACGTCTAGCACAATAGGATGAAAATAGTTCCAAGCTGCCTGTGGGCAAGTATCTAATCCACGTGCTTTAGCTGCCAGCATCACATTCTGGATCATCATGGAAATATCCATTTTCGAGCCAATGCCTAATGATTTGTGTACAGTAAAAAATAAACCTACTGGAGCATCAAACAGCTGGAAATTACGCAACTGCTGGCGTGCCATTTTCTCTTTTTCGCCTTTCTGAATATTCAGCAAGCCATACAGTCCCCAGCCATTTTCACGGCGACGGTCAATAAAAGGTGAAAGCCATTGTTCAGGATAATAAGAGAAAGTTTCTTTGTATTGCTCAGCCAGTTTTGGATTCTGATAAATCTCCATTTGTGCCTGACATACTTTCTCGACCAGTTCATCGCGTTTTTTACCTGTAAGTACATAGACTTTCCAGGGCTGGGTATTGGTACCGGAAGGTGCGCGACTGGCAACCGTTAAAATATCTTTCAAGGTATTTTGATCTACAGGCGTATTCAGAAAAGCACGAACTGAATGACGGGAAGTGATGGTTTGATCCACAGCATTGACGATTGTTTGATCCATATGAATTGTTATTTCCTTGATGGTAAGTTCTGACTATAAACTAAACAAATGATATTAACTGATGCGATGAAGTAAGTTCATCTATGAACAAAGGCTAAGCTAAAAATATTGGTTTTTAAGAATTGATCAATACTTCATTACTCTAAAACATGCCGCTGCACCTTTTATTCTTGGCTAAATTCGATATTAGCTATCTATAAATTAATTTTTTCTTAAATATCCTGTGATTAAGATAAATAAAACTTTCATAAAAATGCTGTATAAGCAATATAGACTACAATAATCCTAATAAAATAGATCGAAGCTTCAATGAATCTCCATTAAATATGCGGTATTTATAATGAATTGTTAAAACTTTAAAATAAGGAAAGATAGATCAAAAAATTATCTATTTATGAATTATTTTTATGAAAAGTCAAAATATTGTTAATAAAAAACAATAATACAGTGCATTAAGACACCGCATAATGTCCGACTTTTCATCTGAAGGTTCATTCTAAACATTCTGAACGGATCGTAAATATAAAAAACTGTGGTTATCGCGGTATTTCTGTAGCGTATCTGTGGGTTTGGAATGAATTTAAAAATATTGTGCTTCGAGATCCTGCAGGATGATGAAGCTTTTATCTCATCTTTCGATGCAGAACCGACTGTTTAACAGCCTCAAGATTTCGCACATTGTATTTTTAAGATGGTCTTAGGGTTATATGCAATCTGCCAGATTGCATTAACGAATTTGAATCAGGTGCTGAATTGTTTTGTTTTTCTAAAAGAGATTACTGTCCGTGTTGACTGATATAGGGTAGGGAGGTGGACATCATCCACTAAACTTAGGTCAAAAGATTACTTTTAGAACAACAAAAATTCAGAATCATCTTGGGCAAATAATTATGGATTTTACTTTTAACGCATTTTATACCTTGATTGCTGCAGTGATTGTCTTATTGCTCGGTCGTTTCCTGGTCAATAAAATCGATTTTTTAAAGCGCTATAACATTCCAGAACCTGTTGCAGGTGGTCTGGTTGCAGCGATTATCTCCCTGATCATCCATAGCTTGTGGGGTTACAGTATTACCACAAGTGCAGAATTGCAGACCAGTTTTATGCTGATCTTCTTCGCATCGATTGGTTTGAGTGCAAACTTTGCCAAGCTGCGTGAAGGTGGTATTGGTCTGGTGATCTTCCTGATCGCAGTTTCAGTGTTTATCATAGTACAGAACACTGTCGGTATGACATTGGCTAGCCTGTTGGGTATTGATCCACTGATTGGTCTGATTGCAGGTTCAATTACACTCACTGGCGGTCACGGTACGGCAGGTGCATGGGGCGAGATTCTGGAAACGCAACATGGTATCCAGGGTGCCCTGGTGATTGGTATGGCCAGTGCGACTTTCGGTCTGATCATTGGCGGTATCATCGGTGGCCCTTTGGCGAAAATGCTGATTAACCGCCATGAATTAGCCACGCCTCGTACTGCGGCTCAGGTTGAAAAACGTGATAATACTCCGCTAGATGTGAATTCAACTGAATACATTCCATTTGAATATCCACACCGCGTACGCCTGATTACCGCAGATAATGCAATTACTACACTGGGTCTGTTTGCAGGCTGTCTGGCATTTGCAGAATTTATGACCGGTTTCAGTAAAGGTACTGCATTTGAACTGCCAACCTTCGTTTGGGCGCTGGCTGGTGGTGTAATCCTGCGTAACGTGCTTGAAGGTGTGTTTAAGGTTAAGGTCTTTGATCGCGCGATTGATGTATTTGGTAATGCTTCATTATCACTTTATCTGGCAATGGCATTGTTATCTCTGAAATTATGGCAATTAGCCGACCTTGCGGGCCCACTGATGGTGATCCTCGGTGCACAGACTATTACCATGGCACTGTACGCAGCATTCATAACCTTTCGTGTCATGGGCAAAAACTATGATGCGGCTGTCCTGGCAGCAGGTCACTGTGGTTTCGGTATGGGGGCAACACCGACGGCAGTTGCAAACATGCAGGCCATTACCAATATGTACGGTGCATCACATAAGGCCTTCCTGATTGTACCGCTCTGTGGTGCGTTCTTCGTAGACTTGATCAATGCCACTGTGATTCAGGTAATTCTGAAATTCTTTGTATAAGGATAGATATGCAGAGTCATAACAATAAATCTAAGACGGATAGAAAGGATTGAATATGAATGAACAGCTCAATGAAACCCTGCTGGGTTGGGTCAATGCCCTAAATGGTCCACTTTGGGATTTTCTGGTCGTCTTCCTAGTGGCAGTGGGTATTCTGTATACCATCATGACTGGGGCCGTACAGATTCGTCTGTTCTGGCACAGTATGAAAGTCATGAAACGCAGCCGGAATGAAACCAAGGATGAGCATGGGATTACGCCATTCCAGGCCTTTGTAACGGGTTTGGCTAGCCGTGTAGGTGTGGGTAATGTTGCTGGTGTTGCGATTGCCATTGCCATTGGTGGTCCAGGTGCCGTGTTCTGGATGTGGTTTACCGCTTTTCTGGGGATGAGTTCGGCATTTGTTGAATCTTCATTGGCACAGCTGTTCAAGATTCGTGATACCCAGAACAAGCAGTTCCGTGGTGGACCAGCGTATTACATTACGCAAGGTTTGAAACAGAAATGGCTGGGTATCCTCTTTGCTATCGCGCTGATTTTGACGTACGGCTTTGTCTTTAATGCGGTGCAGGCCAATGCGATTATTGGTGCAACTTCACATGCCTGGGGCTGGGATCAGGCGAATCTGAACTTGCCATTGGGTGGTTTTGACCTTGAAGTTTCATGGTTAGGTCTATTTCTGGTCTTGATCACTGCGGTGATCATTTTCGGTGGCATCAAGCGGATTGCAAAAGTTGCTGAAAGCTTTGTGCCATTTATGGCGCTTCTCTATCTGATTGTGGCGCTTTATATTGCTGTGATCAATTACGATATGCTGCCATCTATCTTCCAGCTGATCTTCACTAAAGCGTTTGAGTTTGAAGCTGCTGCAGGTGGTTTCTTCGGTGCCATGGTTTCTATGGCGATGATGATGGGTATCAAGCGTGGCCTGTTTTCTAATGAAGCAGGGATGGGTTCTGCGCCGAATGCTGCTGCTGCGTCGGATGTAAAACATCCGGTGAATCAGGGCCTAGTACAAATGCTGGGTGTATTTGTAGATACCTTTGTGGTGTGTTCATGTACCGCGATCATTATTCTGGTGTCTGGACTGTATGAAAATGCCGGATTTGAAGGCGTAACCCTGACCCAGATGGCACTAGAAAGCCAGATCGGTGCCTGGGGGGATGACTTCCTGGCATTGATTCTATTCCTGTTTGCATACTCTTCCATTATCGGGAACTATGCCTATGCAGAAGGGAATGTGCAGTTCATCAATAACAATCCAGGTGTGATGATGATCTTCCGTATTCTGGTACTGTTCATGGTGTATTTCGGTTCGATTGCCAGCGTACCACTGATCTGGAACATGGCAGATCTGTTCATGGGCGTGATGGCAAGTATTAACCTGATTGCGATTCTGTTATTGATGCCATTTATCCTGATGCTTCTGAAAGACTATACTGGTCAGTTAAAGCGTGGGGTGAAAGAGCCAGTGTTTAAACTGGATCAACATCCTAAGTTTAAAGACAAAGTCAAATCCGATATCTGGTAAAACCCTATTGAAAAAGCCCCGAATCATTCGGGGCTTTTTTATGGCTCCAGTTTATAAAAAACTGAGATAGCTATAATAGACTGCGAAGCCTGTAATCAGGCTGAACCAGAGTGGAAGTTTTGACCGTAGCAGGTAAATTATCACGATTACAAATACCACATCTTCCCAGCGCTTCAGGTAACTTTGTCCAAGTTGCAGGACCAGATAAAGTAACAGTCCGACCACTGCTGCATTAATCCCTGCCACTGCATGACGGATCACAGCTTGCTGCATCAGCCAGGACCAGTAAGGTAAGCTTGCAAAAATCAGTAAGAATGAGGGCAAGAAGATAGCAATAGTCGCCAGTAGGGCATTGAGCCAGAGCTGATCCGTCCAGTCCAATAAAGCACCAAGATAACTAGCAAAACTGAACAGCGGACCAGGCATCAACTGGGCAAAAGCATAGCCTAGGTCAAAAGCCTGTGCACTGACCAGCTGGGTGCTGACAAAGTCCTGATGAAGCAGGGGCAAAATGACATGTCCACCACCAAAGACCAGAGAACCTGTTCGATAGAAATCGGCAAAGAAACCGAGTTCAGACCAGTGCAGGTACTGAACCAGAAGGGGGATACTTATGAAGGGCAGCAAAAAGGCGATAAACCAGTAAATTGCATGCTTTTTCTGAATATAGGGGGTGTCTAGAGTGGCATTTTTCACTGGTGTCGATTGTAACAGTGCTTGACTTTGAAACTTGCTCATCGCAATACTGATCAAGCCAGCCAGTAGAATCACCAGGATCTGGTTAAAGCTGAGTGGGATGACGGCCAGAAGGATTGTGGCAGCGATCATCAGGCTATATTGCCACCAGGATTTACAGAAGCTACGCAACATTTGCCAGAATGCCCAGCTGACCACTGCAAACACAATAAGCTGGATCACATGAAAGCTATGCGAGTTTAAAATGTGAAAGTAGCGTTGTCCGAGCAGGGCAACCAAAGTCATTAACAGTGCAGATGGCAAAGTAAAACCTAGCCAGGCCATTAAGGCACCGCTATAACCTCGTTGCATATAGCCGATGCCGATGCCGACCTGACTGCTACTGGGTCCTGGCAGGAGTTGGGCCAATGCCACCAGTTGTTGATATTGGGTATCATTCAACCAGTTCAATTGACCGACCATCTTATGGTGAAAAAATACCAGATGTGCAGCAGGTCCGCCAAATGCGGTACATCCAAGCTTGAAGAAAGTCAGAAAAATCTGATAAAGGGTAGGTGACTGCATGATAATACAGGTTTAAATAGCTACAAGTTATTCAAACTGTATGACAAATTTACGAAATTCAACAGTTAATTTAACATGGTGTTTATACACTATGCAGCTATTAAAATGAGGATAAGTGCTGTATGCGGAACTATGGGTTGAGCTTCATCATGCTGGGACTGTTTTTAAACGGCTGTCAGAGCATGCCTGATCAGCGAGTGATGGCAGTGAATGCAGGTATTCAATCCAAGCAAATGCAGTACAGCACAGCACAAGCACGTCCGAATCAAATCGATTTTCTGAAGATTAAAACGACCGAGCAGCGTCCTGTGGTTGCGCTGGTTTTAGGCAGTGGTGGTGCTCGTGGTTATGCGCATATTGGCGCGATTGAGGTACTGGAGCAGGCAGGCATTCAGCCGGACATGATTGTGGGAACCAGTGCTGGCAGTATTGTGGGTTCTATTTATGCCAGTGGCAAACCTGCGATTGAGCTGCGCAATATTGCGCTGAGCATGAAAGCCAATGATGTTCGTGATTTCAGAATCGATCTAAAAGGCTTCTTTGATGGCAAAAAAGTCGAAGATTATGTCAACTTGCAGGTAGACAATGTTCCTTTACAGGACCTGAAGATCCCCATGTTTGTGGTGGCGACAGACCTGAAAGAAGGCAAGAAAGTCGTATTTAATTATGGTAATACCGGTCAGGCGGTACGTGCATCGGTCGCGATTCCAAGTATGTTTATTCCCACCATGATTGAAGAAAAGGAATATGTGGATGGCGGTCTGGTTAGTCCGGTACCTGTAGATGTTGCTCGTGAACTGGGTGCAGATATTGTCATTGCCATAGATATTCTGGCGCAGCCGATTCATACCGAAACGACCAATGTCTGGGGCTTGTTTAATCAGAACATCAACATCATGCAGAAGCGACTTGCCTTTGAAGAATTAAAACATGCGGATGTAGTGATCCAGCCAGACTTGCGTGAGAAAGGACATATTTTTGATGTGCGTGGCAGAACCATGACTATGGAAGCGGGTATTGAAGCGGCACGGGGGAAATTGCTTGAAATTGAACAGGTATATCAGAAATATGATTATGCAAAGGGACATCAGATTCCACAGTTACTGGCCCGTGAAAAATAATCTCTAAAGTAGCTATTCAATTAAAACCCTTATTTGTAATAAATGAGGGTTTTTTAATTCATATATTCAAAAAAATAATAAGAATTACTTATAAGAAAATATCAATCTATAGAAAATATGAGCTAAGTGTTATTAAGTATATATTAATAAAAAACAATCAGCCTTAAAAATATAAGCTGCTGAAATTTAAATAAATTACTAGAATTAATATATTATTAAAGTATATATTTTTAGAATTTTATATGGTTATTTATATACTTAAGTTTATCAATTGTTTGAAAATTCAATCAGTCATGTCAGAATGCAATTGATGAAAACAGATAAGATCAAATCTAGGATGACATATGAATAATCTTGAAGTCGGGCAGCAGGTCAAACTGGCTCAGTTTGAGCAATACATCTTTAAAGTAACTGCTACACATCAGGATGGCACTTATACCGTAGAAACACAGCTCGACGGTCAGCAAGTATTGAGTTATCAAAATGTCGCTCAGGAAATGTTAAGACTCAGTGCTGACTAAAGGATGAGTAGAAGAATTTATCTATGAGAGGTTATGAAAACAGTCTGGATAAATTCTTAATTCAATCTATATACAGATTATTCATCATGAAAATAATAAATGAATAATGATTTTCTGGAATACAGGTTCGATGGAATATCATTCAAGCGGCTTCTATTATATTTATTTCTGTATGAAATCATTTTTCATATAAATAATAATGATGGATTTTTTGCCGAATAGAACATTTAATTAGTAGTAAAAACGATATAATAATGTGCTTATATCATTGTCATTCAAAGAGTTCAAAGAAAGCGATGGCCCCATTAGATCAAATTGCACCAGCTTCAGACGATCAGTCAGAATTAACAATGACTGTTCTTATGACGCCAGACATGGCGAATTTTTCAGGAAATGTCCACGGTGGTACCATTCTGAAATTGCTGGATCAGGTTGCTTATGCCTGTGCGAGCCGCTATTCAGGCAGTTATGTGGTTACGCTGTCCGTGGATAAAGTGAATTTTAAAGAACCTATTCACGTGGGTGAACTGGTGACTTTCCTGGCGAGTGTGAACCATGTGGGCCGTACTTCGATGGAAATCGGGATCCGTGTAGAGGCGCAGAATATCCAAAAACGTACTGTGCGTCATACCAACAGCTGCTACTTTACTATGGTGGCAGTCGATGAAAATGGTAAACCGCAACATATTCCGCCACTGAATCTTGATAATGACTGGAAACGTTGTCGTTTTGAAGCAGCTGAACAGCGTAAGATTGCTCGACTGCAAGAAAATCATCATCCTTCTTGCAGTATTTATAAGAAAACAGCCCACAGCTAATTTCTATAAAGTGAAAAAAGACCTCAAATTTGAGGTCTTTTTTTGGCCTGTACTTTTCATATGGACTGGTCATAACCCTATAAATCATCTAATATGAAACGATACGTATCGTTTCGTTTTTTGATGGATTATATGACACTAGAAGAAAAAGGCTCACGTCGTCAGAAATGTATTTTGCAGGCGGTGGCGGAAGCATTGACTGAATATGAATATCATCAGCTCACCATTGAAGATGTCGCTGCACGGGCGGGGGTGGGTAAGTCCACCATTTATCGCTGGTGGAAACATAAGTCTGAACTGGTTCTGGATACCTTCAGAGCACATACCGCGTCTATTTTTGATCTGGATTTTTCCAGGTCCTTGGAAGATAACCTGGTACAGCAATTAATACGGTTATCTCAGGCACTGGATCATCCGGTAGGACGGGCATTACTGGTGGTGATGGCTAATCATCGTGAACTTGCAGGGGAATTTTTCACCCAGTATCTGCTACCGCGTCGAGAACAAATGCGCGGCTTGATCCAGCAAGCGATTGAGCGTGGAGAAATCTATGGGGACTATAATTTTGAATTGATGCTGGACTGTTTGTACGGGCCGATTCACTACCAGATTATCTTTTTTAACAAAATGCCGGATGAGAATTATATTCGCGCGCTGGTTGCACTGAACCTACAGCCTGCAAGACCTCAGGCCTGATTTTAGAATTTTCTGTATATAGTTGGTTTTTATGTCTAGCACGACAGCTCCCTTATGGAATCGCTCATTTATTTTGTGCGTACTGAATAATTTATTTCTGTTTACCTATTATTTTGCCCTGATCGCGATTTTGCCAATCTACATCACCACGGATCTGGGTGGAACGGTGAAAGAAGCGGGCTTGGCGCTGACCTTATTTTTGGTGTCTTCTATTGCCATTCGTCCTTTTTCAGGTTTGATTATTGAGAAATTGGGTAAGAAACTGGCGATGCGTGGGGCAGGACTCCTATTTGCGCTGTTTGCCTTTAGTTATCTGCTGATTGATAGCATGAGTTCATTACTGATCGTGCGTTTTCTGCATGGTATCTGGTTCAGTATTTTGACTACGGTGACCGTACCGGTAGCCAATGACTTTATTCCGGATCAGCGTAAAGGGGAAGGTATGGGCTATTTCGTCATGTCGACCAATCTGGGCGTAGTATTTGGTCCGCTGATTGCTTTAACTACGATTCAGTTCACCAGCTTTCAGATGCTGTTTGGCATTCTCGCCGTCCTGATCAGTTTGGGATTGATTTTTAGTTTAATCTTGAATATTCGAGAGCTGCCTCAAGCGAAACTAAAAACCGCAGAAAAATCGCGATTAAGCTTGCAGGATATTATTGAAACTAAAGTCCTGGCTGTGAGCTTTGTAGCACTACTTACTGCATTTGCTTATTCCAGTATTACCAGCTTTATTACGGTCTTTGCAGAAACCAAGCAGCTGCTAGCCTATGTCAGCCTGTTCTTTATTGTCTTCGCGTTGTCCATGTTGTTGGTACGGCCTTGGGTGGGCAAAATTTACGACCGTAAAGGACCAAGTGCAGTTATCTATCCTTCCTTTATTTTCTTTGCGATTGGCATGATGATTGTCAGTGTCATGTCCAGCCAATGGACTATGTGGTTGTCTGCGGTATTTATCGGAATTGGTTACGGTTCATTATTTCCATGTTTACAGACGCTGGCGATTCAATCTGTCGAAAAACAGCGTATGGGCCATGCAATTTCTACCTTTTTTACCCTGTTTGATATTGGACTGGCAGTGGGTTCAGTAGTGATGGGTATGATCATTGCGCAATACGGTTTTGAAAAGACCTATATGTTCTGTGCAGTGATGGTGATTTTCACTTTATTGATCTACCGTCAATATGTGGCCAGGAAGCGACCTTCGATTTCAGCATCCTTACCGGAAGAATAAAATGGAATTAAGACATTTACGCTATTTTGTTACAGTGGCTGAAGAGCTGAATTTCACTCGGGCAGCTGAAAAACTGAATACTGTTCAGCCTTCACTAAGTCAGCAGATTAAGGATCTGGAGCGTGAAGTAGATGCGCAATTGCTGGAGCGGAATAACCGCAAGGTTGAGCTGACCGAAGCTGGACAGGCTTTTCTAAAGGAAGCTCTGTTGAGCTTAGAACATGCGGAACGTGCCGTGCAGGCAGCCCGTCAGATCGCCCATGCACATAAAGGTCAGCTGAATATCGGCTTCGTACCGGTCGCGGAAATGAAAATTTTTCCTTATATCATGCCGAATATCCGTGCACATTTTCCTGAACTGAAAGCACTGTTTCATAGCCTGACCGATGCAGAACAGTTTAGCGCGCTGAGACAGGGCAGTATTGATATTGCCTTTACCCGCTACCGAGATCAGTCGGATGAGTTTGAGTCCGTTCAGATTTTTGATGAGCCACTGACGCTGATTGTGCCGAAAAATTCTCCGGTCGCAGAAATGCCCTATGTCAGCATCAAGAAGTTTGAAAATCAGGACTTTGTGATTAGTGATGAACAAGCCTCGCCACAGCTGCATAAGATTATTGATGATTTCTTTAGGCAGTCGAAACTGAACGTGAATGTGGTGCAGTATTCCACCAATATTTTGCTGAATGTGAATCTGGTCGGTATGGGAGTAGGCTGGAGTTTAGTACCGGCTTATGTCATTCCGTTATTAGGTGAAAATATTATGGTGAAAAAGACCATCGAGCCGCTCCCGATGATTGGTTTGTATGCGACTTATCGCAAGGATCAGAAACATGAAGTGATTAACCTGATCCTGAAAGTGTTAAAAGAAAAATTCTGCCTGGATTTATTTTAATTTAGGGAGAGGGATCGGCTAGGGAAACCGACACAGATGAGGATGAAATGATTGGTAGCATATCCTCACTCATTACGCTCTAAAATAACGCTATAGTCAGGGAATAAAATAAACCATAGGTCCACGATTATGATGACCTTATATAATAATCCGCAGTCTCGCGGCCTGACTTTGTTGCCCTTGCTGAAAGAGCTGGAAATTGAAAATCAGCTTGAGCAGATTGAAATTGCTTATACTGAGATGCACCAGCCAGCTTATGAGCAGATTAATCCCATGGGCAAGGTTCCATGTCTGGTGGATAACGATATTGTCATTTCAGAAATGGCAGCAATTTATGTCTATCTGGCAGATAAATATCGGGAGAAAGGTCTGGCACCTGCACTAGATGACCCTAAACGCGGGGCTTATCTGAAATGGATGTTCTTCTGCCATGGTCCTTTGACTGAATATATTGATATCAAAAACCTCAAGGTACTTCAGACAGAGATCGAAAAGAATCGTAGAAGCCTGAGCTTTGGTCACGAAGATTCTGTGTTTAGTTTCCTTAAGCACGAAATACAGAAAGCGAATCCATATTTACTTGGTGAAAAATGTTCGGCTGCAGATTTATATGTGGCTTATTGTTTAATCTTTGTTATTTCCTCCGAAATATTACCACCTTTTGATGAGTTCAAGCCTTTTCTACAGCAGATGGCGTACCGTGATTCACTCAAAGATATTCCATGGTTTCAGCGATACCGTACTTAGCTGAAACCTTATTTATTGTCATCCATACATAAAAAAACCACGCCGTAGCGTGGTTTTTTAAGTCAGGTCAATTATTATTTAACATGAAGCTTGTTGAACAGCGCCTTGCTTGTGCTTTCCATAGATTGAGGAATGGCAAGAGCTGCTACGAAGCGGTCTGGACGCAGGATGACGATAGAATCTTGGGTCTTGCCAAACCATGTACGGATATCAGTGCCGATATCACCAATGGTAATAACATCTTCATATTGCTTGCGCTGTTGATTAGACAGCTGGACCGCAGGAATGACCTGAATGAACTTCACACCAAGTTTTTTCCATTGCTGCATTGATTCCTTGCTTAAGCCCCATTTCGGATCTACACCCCAGGCAATGATAGCAAAATCATTACCAATGACTTCATCCAGTAATACTGTTTCACCAGATTCCAGTTTGACCTGTGGCTGAATGAACATTTTGCCAACTGGAGAATCTTTCTGAGCATTCGCCAGTAACGCACCATCATGATATTTCGGCATTGGTTTAAAGCGCATTTCCAGCAGGTACTGTTTGATTGGCTTAATATAGTTCAATGCATAGGCAATACCGTCACGCACAAAACCTTGCCATTTTTTTGGTGGAGCAAGGACGTGGCCTGCCATGACTGAAAGATCGATCATCGCCTTGGCATGATCCTTACGTTCTACCTGGTAAGAGTCCAGTAATTCATGGCTTGCTTTACCCTGGATCACCAATGCAACTTTCCAGGCCAGGTTAAAGGCATCACGCATACCGCTGTTATAGCCTTGGCCTTGCCATACCGGCATGATGTGCGCAGCATCACCAGCAAGCAGGATACGGTCAGCACGGAATTTATCTGCAATACGTGCATTGTGGGTATAGACACGTTGACGAATCACTTCGATTCCATCGGTATTTGGTAAAACTTTAGATAGTAGTTTGGCAATATTTTCCGGTTTACTGAGTTCTTCCTGAGTTTCGCCTGGCATAACCATGAATTCGAAGCGGCGAATGCCATGCGGCAGGGCAGCTGATACATAAGGACGCACCGGGTCACAACATAGATAAATATGTGGGGTTGCCAATGGGTCATTATCGATATCAATCACGATCCACTGGTTTGGCGCAGTTTCACCTTCGAATGGAATGTTGAGGGTACGGCGTACATAAGAGTTTCCACCATCACAGGCAATCAGGTATTGCGCACGAATGGTTTCTAAGCTGCCATTTTTAGTCTGAACATTTAAAGTTACACCCTCAGCATCCTGGCTGAAATGTGTCAGATGGCGAGAGAAAAGTACTTCAGTTTTTTTATATTGTTTGAGGCCTTCTAGCAGAACGTTATCTACTTGTGGATGAATGAAAGCATTACGGCGGGAGAAACCAAATTCACGAGTCAGTGGCTGAATGTCTGCGAAGCAACGGCCTTTGGGTGTCAGGAAGCGCATGGCATGATTCGGGGTCGTATGCGGCAAGACCTGATCAACCAGTCCCAAAGATTGAATGGTACGCAAGGATTCATCATCAATGCCGATGGCACGCGGATAATCGATCAGACTATCTAGCTGTTCAACCACAGTGACCTGTACACCCTGTTTGCTTAAATAGTTGGCAATTGTTAAACCTACCGGGCCGGCCCCCAAAATCGCCACTTCAGTGGTGTAATTTGTATTGCTCATCGCGAATGTCCATTCCATCAATTCAGGATTGAGACTATTAAGGAACAATCAATAGCGCTAAACAAGCTAGTCCATAGTAGGTCATGTCTATCAAAAAGATTTAGTTGAAAAGAATTTTATTTTAATAAGTTATTGATAATAAATAATAATATTTAAATTTATTCATAAGATGAATGAATCCTATGATCATTTCTGGCTATAGTGAATAGCCTATAAGGTATAAAAAAGCTGAATCACGCAGTTGCATGATTCAGCCTTAGTCTACATCCGGCAGCATAGGTCAAACCTACTGGAGATTTACTGCACGAGATGTTGCTTTAAACCTGATTAACGAGTCGATGTCGACTTAGTCGTTTTTTTACCATCTTTGTCTTCTGTAGCAGCTTCAGACGCAGCAGGCTGGTCAGCAGGTCCAGCTGTGGTTACATTTGGATTTGGGTTATTCGTTGCAGGAAGTTCCTGAGTTGTCACAGTGACTTTCTGTTACTCAGTGGTCTTCGTGTCAGTGGTGTTGTTTGCTGCAAAACTGGTAGCTGCGGCTGCAGTAAGCGTTGTTGCAAGTAAGATTTGTGCATATTTCATGTTGAGCATCCTTTTTATTACATTTATAAACTGCCGAATGACCATCACATCAATCCGGCAGGAATTCATCCTAAGCATGAAAATTTTATGGAGCAAAGCAATTAACAAAAGCCGGACGAAGCTGTTAACCAAGCAAATATAATCATTGGAAATTTGTTTTCTTCTGTTAAATGTATAGGAAATTGTTAGCTGGAAATGTGTGTAAATATTTCAAATATAGCGTTTAAGTGAACTAGTTAACGGTTAATAAGTACTTACTACAGACTGTTATTTTTATTTGAACCGAGATAAATAGAATCTAATCATCCAAGTATGAATATTTTTGCAAGAGTCCAGTGTTCTATAATAGTCAGGTTTACTACTTCTAATTCTACCTTTGAGAATCAATTTTGAAAGTTCTTGCCGCTCAGCAGCCTATTCCTGTACACATCATTTCCGGATTCTTGGGTGCCGGTAAAACCACTTTATTAAAATATTTACTGAGCCAGAAACCGGAGCAGGAAGTCTGGGCTGTGCTGATGAATGAATTTGGTCAGATTGGCGTCGACCAGCAATTATTGCCTCAGGATCAGGGCTATGCAGTAAAAGAATTGCTCGGCGGCTGTTTATGTTGTAGCAGTCAGTTGCCAATGCAGATTGCTTTATCCCGGCTATTGTCAGAAACCAAACCGGACCGGCTATTTATCGAACCGACAGGACTCGGACATCCCGGGCAACTGCTGGAACAGCTTACCGAACCGCATTGGCAGAGTCATTTGAAAATGCAGGTTTTGGTCACGGTAGTCGATGGTTCACGTTTACATGATCGGGACTGGACGCATCAGAACCTTTATGCGGATCAGCTGAAAGTTGCCAATATCGTGGTCATTTCCCATGCTGACTTGATGACTGAAACTGATCATGCTGCTTTAACTGAACTCAAGGCTGAGTATCAGCCATATGCCCAGCACTGGCTGATGATAGAAAACGGACAGCTGGATATTGAGCAAATCAAACAGGATTATCAGGGTACTCCACGGCAGATCCAGCCACTGCTCAAGCAACAGCGCCAAGTGTTGGGAGAGGTGCCGGCTATCGTACATCAGTTGCCTTATCATTATGTAGAAAGTGCACAAGGCTATCAGGTGGCAGGTTGGAAATTGCCAAAACGCTGGCAGTTTGATTTTTATGATCTGCTGGATCTGCTTTGTGAGCAGCAGGATTGGCTCAGAATCAAAGGGATTTTTAATACTAATCAGGGCTGGAAAAGCTTTAATTTCAATCCTGATCAGTTTAATTATCAGTCTGCTGAAGAAGGCATTGATAACCGGGTAGAAGTGATTTACCAGACCTCACGTGACTGGCTGGAATTTGAAACCGCCTTAATGCAATGCCGGATTGATCAGGAAAAATAGCTTCAAATCTGCGCAGAGAAAATAGCTGGATAAGACGAAATCTGTCCAGCAAAAATGCAATAAATCTTATATGCTAGGCGCCAAATTTGAGGATTATGTTATGGCGTTAAAAGCGACAATTTATAAGGCAGATTTGAATGTTGCCGATATGGATACCCATCGTTATGAAGACTATCAGTTGACGATGGCGCTGCATCCTTCGGAAACCATTGAACGTCTGATGGTACGTATTCTGGCTTATGCACGTTTTGCTGGCGAGGCACTTGAATTTACCAAAGACCTGTTTGAGACTGATGAGCCAGCGTTGTGGGAAAAAGACCTGACTGGCCAATTATTGAAATGGATCGAAGTGGGTTGTCCTGACGAAGATAAAGTCAAAAAAGCCAGCGCACGTTGCAAACAGGTCGCAGTAGTTGCTTATGGTTCTTCAGTTGATGAATGGTATAAACGTAATTCCAAACTGAAAACGCTGTCGAATGTTGAGGTCTGGAAAATTTCAACTGCCAGCACCGAAGCAGTACAACAGTTATGCGAACGTACCATGCAACTGCAACTAAATGTTATGGATGGTGAGTGGACCTTGATCGGTGATCAGGCCCAAGCTGTAATTGAATGGGAACAGTTACAATAACAGCCAATAAGGATGCAAGTCTCGGCTTGTATCCTGATTCAGAAATTGCGTATACCTGACAATAATAAAAATGAAACAAGGATAAATATATGCATCCGGATCTTTATCGTTTGCTCATTGCCCTCGGTATTGGTGCAATTATTGGTGCAGAACGCGAATATCGCAGTAAGTCTGCCGGTTTGCGAACCATGATCATGGTCAGTCTGAGTTCCTGCTTGTTCACGATTATGTCAATCAAAATTGGTCTGGATAGTCAGGACCGGATTGCAGCCAATATCCTTACTGGCTTGGGCTTTGTTGGTGCGGGAGTTATCTTTAAAGATGAAAACCGGATTTCAGGCATTACGACAGCGACGACCATCTGGATGACAGCAGCATTAGGGATGGCAGCTGGTGCAGGCTATGAATGGCTAAGTCTGTTTGCTACTTTCATTGTATTAATTGTGCTGATTTTCCTGATCTATGTCCAAGAGGGAATTGAAACTTTAAGTCAGGCACGTACCTACCGAATTATCTGTCCTTATCAACGTAAAACCTTAGAGCAATACGAAGAATTATTTAAAACTTATAATATGAAAGTCGTTCGCAGTGTGCAGCATAAAACGGAACATCGTATTAGTGGACGCTGGATTTTAATTGGCTCCGCCGAAAATCATAAAAAATTGACTAACTATTTACTGAATGATTCAAATATCCAGGAACTCAGCTTTTAAACCTTAAACCTTAAACCTTAAACCTTAAACCTTAAAGCTAAAGGAATTCTGCCTAATCCCGTTTATACTATGCGTATTTGCCAGAGAAAGGATATTGGTCATGAACAAAGAGCTAGAAATTATTGATTTGAAAGTGGGTGAAGGTAAAGAAGCGGTAAAAGGTGCACTGATTACCACGCATTACACTGGCTGGCTGGAAGATGGAACCAAGTTTGATTCATCGCTGGATCGTGGTAATTATTTTGAGACGGTCATCGGCACTGGTCGTGTGATTAAAGGCTGGGATCAAGGTATCGTCGGCATGAAAGTGGGGGGCAAACGTAAGCTGATCGTACCTGCTCATCTGGCTTATGGTGAACGTAAAATGGGAAATATCATCCCGGCCAATTCAAACCTGATTTTTGAAATCGAACTGTATGATGTTAAAACACGTGACTGATATTATGTGACTTTCTGAACAGTACAATATGTCAGGAATTCAGCAGCAGGATAGCTCGTCGGTTATCCTGCTTTTTTATATGAAAAATCATTGGCAATATCCAACATTCCACGTACATTAGAATTAATAACAGTAGCTACAGGATGGCCTTTTTGCTCAGGTTTAGGGGGATTATGCTGATATTGGCATCGTGGTTGATGCTGATATTTTTGATGGGGACTACACGGATCGTGTGGGCTCAATATGATGCTGCTCCAGAATCTTATTTCCTAGCTCATCAGAATGAGGTCACCGAACTAAAATTTGATGAAGATAGTACCACCTTGTTGCAAGGCAAATGGCAGTTCTATCCACGTCAGTTCATTGAGCAACCAGATCCTGAACTCGAATCACAAGTAGTTGAACTTCCAGCTTCATTCAAGAGTCTCACCGGAACCAATGCCACTTATGGCACTTTTATTAGCCATTTTAAAATTCCCAAAAAATTTATCGGACAACGTTTAGCGATTCAGATTCCGAGTCAGTATGGTGCTTATAGCATTTATTTAAATGGGGATATCTTGCTGCGTCTTGGCAAAATCAGTAAAACCCCGACAGGGCAGGTGACTGAAAAGGCTCCTAAGATCGCATCTTTTGTGCCACAGAATGAATATTTTACCTTAAGTATTCAGGTTTCCAACTATACTAATTTACATGGCGGACTAGAAAAGCCTCTGAAAATTGGCCCTTCTGCGACCATTAACCGACAGTTTATGTTGCAAATGCTGAGTATTGCTTTGGTCTGTGGCACAGTGCTGGGTGTAGGACTATTTACCATTTTATTTTCCCTGTTTCGCGGATCTGTGGAGCGAAATAGCCGCAGTGTATTTATTTTTGGCTTATTTATTATTTTTTTGGCACTGCATAATCTGTTTTCTGCGCCACATCCATACGCCATTGTAAGTAAAATCAGTTGGTTATGGGGCGCTCGTCTAGAATATCTGTTCACTTTTCTGGCAATCTTATTCTTCCTGAGCTACATGTACCTGTTTAAGCCACGTTATATCCGACGTTCAATTTATTACGTAGGTGCGGGATTACTAATTTTTAATATCGCAGTAACCTTGTTTAGCACACCAGAAGTTTTTGAGCGTCTGGCTTTGTATAGCGTTATCTATGGTCTGGTGATACTGGGTAATTTTATTTACGGGTTTTATGTGACACTTTCTCAAGGAGATGAATATTCGTTCACTAACCTGTTTGCCATCATCTTTTTGTGTGTGACCTTTCTTAATGATTATCTGGTATTACTGAATGTAATTGAGAGCGTGCATCTGTCATTTATTTCGACCAGCCTGTATGTCTTGATCATTATGTTTCAACAATCTCGTAATTATGCCCATCAAACCTATGCGACAGAGCAGCTGAACATGAATCTGAAAGAGTTAAATAATTCACTCGATCAGAAAGTTAAAGCACGTACCGAGCAACTGCGTGAACTGAATGCCAAACTCGAACATCAGGTGAATATTGATGCTTTGACGGGTGCCTTTAACCGTCGTGCTTTAAATGACCAAATCCAGCAGCAGTTTTTATACTGTCAGCAACATCCACACAGTACACTGATTTTCGCCATGCTCGATGTCGACTATTTTAAAAACTATAATGACTATTATGGGCATTTAAAAGGAGATGAAATTTTACAGAATCTGGTCAAGGTCATTCAGACGGTACTTCCCGAATCCGCTTATTTAGCCCGTTATGGCGGAGAAGAATTTGCGATTCTACTCACTGATGTACCTGTTCAGGCAGCCTTACAGTCTCTGGAGAAAGTTTTAATCAAGATCCGAGAACAGCAATTTGAACATTTAAATCGCACAGATGATAAATCCTATGTCACGGTCAGTATGGGCATTTCCTGGATGGATCAAACACATCCATATCCAGATATTCATGCACTGATGAAAGCGGCAGATGTACAGTTATATGCGGCTAAGCAGGCAGGGCGAGATCAACTTAAAATGACATAAAAAAGTTTTAATTTTAAAAAGCGTATTTATATAAATGATAATTTTCTTCATTTTCCGATTGATGATTCGGTGAGAAAAATCCGTTTTTTTGATAATAACTTAAAGCTGTTTGAGTCGATTGGACTTTAATTTTATGGATATTTTTACGCACTAAGGATTTGTGCATCTGATCAAAAAGCTGGGTGCCAAACCCGAGTCGCTGGAAACGTGCAGCCACATAGTGCATCAGGATTTCTCCAGTGTCACTGACCAGCAAAAAGCCGACAATCTGATCATTTAAAATATACACCCAGCAGTCGTTATAAAGCATTTCCACAATCAGCTGGGCGTGATTAAACTGCTCCAGCCAGCGTTGGATCACGCTGTCTTCACGTTGATGATCCAAAATACAGGATTGAATACTGTCGTGGATGACCTGAATTATTTGAGGTATATCTTGAATCTTCCCTTCACGAATCATAATTTTATTCATTTACTCGACCATAAAGAGGGACCTTTTATTTGAAGGAAAATGCTCAAAAAAACAAATACCAATCGTGTAGATTTTTGAGTGCATTTGCTAAAGAATTCAAAGTTGATGATCGATTCTGTAGTGATTTGTCTGATTTATTTATCCTGATCAATATTGGCTTTCTGGATTCATTCTAATTTTTAACAAGATTTTAGATCCTTATTTCAAATTGAATACTGGGAAATAAGGCTCAACTGAAGAAAAAATCCAAGAAGATCTAAAAAAATCCTTAAGTTTGCTGTACAAAAAATAGACTTGTGTTAAGTTGAAAGAAGATCGCCAAATCAAGAATTGGCAGACCGTGATAAAAATAAAATTAACCACACGAGATGATCAATGATTCTTAAATTCCTGATTTTTTCATGTCTAGCGCTCATACTTTATGCGATATGGTTTATCGGCATGAAAATCTATAAAACCCAGCGTTATGTAAAGAGTAAACGTGTCAAAAAAGCGGACCCGATTTCCAGTAGCACTGAAGAGAGTCAATCTGAGTCTCAGGAAACATTGCATGTGGTCGATGCCTATGAGCTGGAACTGTTTGATGACGTGGCGCAATTATTTTTCCAGCATCAGGTTCAGATTCAGGATCGCAATGAAGCAGAGCAGTTACAGCAGGAACTGCTCCGTAAGATGCCGATGCATACCGGTACACAAATCCGTCAGATGGATTTAGGCGAATGGTCAATTTTCTGGAATTTTTATGACCAGTCACTGGAATATTATGTCGGCCGTTATGGGATATTTTATGCCCATGTCGACCGTTTCGGCGAGGAACACCGTCAGGAAATCAGAACCGATATTCAACAGGCACGTTATGCTTAAGCAGCTAAATGCTTAAATACTCTAGAGACTAAAATCAAGCTGCATATTTGAGTTGATGTAATTCACTGAACTTGGCGAGCACTTCATCCCAGAGCTGTTCTGCGCCCTGACGGAAATAACCCATATGTCCAATGTGTTTGAGTCCATAATCGGTCGCCTGAATATCAATATAATGCAACGGGGCCTGACGGTAATGTTGTATAAAGGCTTGTCTGGATTTAGGTAAGGCCCAGGCATCATCGAGTGCGGCTACGGCATAAATAGGTGTTTTTACCGCGGCATAATGGGCATGTAGGTCTTTCAGTTCAGGATCGGCAAAGAAATAGGTTGGATTTTTGCACCATTTGCGCCACTGACGATAGACATCACGCGGTAAGTCGGCGCCCATATTTAAACGGCTCCATGGCAAATAGCCTGTCACTGCCACCATCGGTGGAAAAACAATATTCCAGATTACCTGAACCTTGATTCTTTCAGTTAAAGGCATATAACCATGCCAGCCAGCACCAGTGCCAAAGCAGTACATTGCTTCAATACGATCATGATATTTGCTTAATCCCAAGGCCTGTCCGCCATAGGAATGGCCAATCATATAAATGTCTAGACTGGTTCGTCTGAGATAATCAATCGCAGCGCTGAGATCATATTGTCCCCAGTCCAGATAGGACATCTTAAAATTCTTTAACCGTTTAGGCGCAGAATTAGCCACCCCACGATAATCAAAAGTCAGTACCTGAAAACCTGCATGTGCTGCATAATCGGCAAAGCGCCGGTAAAAAGCTTGGGGAACACCTGTCGCACAGGCGATGACAATATTGGCTTTGGCATATTCACTGCGGTAAAGCTTGCCGGTTAAGGTATAGCCATCTTCTGCCAGAAACTGCACGGTTTCAACCTGAACTTTTCCTTGTTGCATACTGGATATCCTTATACGTGGATTGAATCAGGGGAGGTGAATCTATATTATTTTTAATCTGATCTAAGCCATGATGTCAAAACTCACGAGTCGTAAATGACATCTATGCTTACCTATATGGCATGTAATCGCCTCATACAAAAGGAAGGGCTGCCTCATGCTGATTGATTTTCATCAGGCACAATTACAGAAATTTATGGCTTTAGCGACTCAGGTTGAAGCAGAACCGGAACACTATTTACAGTTTGATTCCGTTTCTGATTTTTATAAGGCCAGCTGGTTAAAGAAATTTCCTGCGGGTACGGTCTGGTATGCTTCCGGCCTAGATGATGGGGCAGAAGAATTTCATGCGGTCATTGAGTATTGTGAAGTTCAGCTTTTACTCAGCTGTGGACCCTGTATATCTGCAAAAATTGCCTGGAAACATTGACCTCAATGCCAATTTTTCTCAATAAAAAAATAATGACAGCCGATGTAAAATTGACTTAAATAGCTTATCTTCTCTGTCAGATGATTCATTTGACTTAATTTGAGTCCATAACCCCTAATAAAAATAAGGAAAATAGATATGGCCCACCAGTTTACCGTAAATGCAATTATTCGCGGTGTTTCGATTGATGAGTTTAAACGTCTGGCAAATGACATCAGTTTGCATGAAGCGGTTTGTCATCGGATCCCTGCTCAAAATATGGAAATTCTGGTTTCAGAAAAGCAGGGACACCTGTATACCCTGAAACGTGCCTACAATCTGGATGTCAAAATCCCAGATATTGCCAAAAAACTGCTGAAAGATGCGTTTCGCTTGCAGCGTACCGATGTTAGCAATCTAGAAGAAATGACTTCAGTCGTGGAACTAGGTGCCAATCTGCCGATTGAAGCTAAATGTCAGCGTGCCGTTACAGGTGATGAACAGCAGATCCAGTTCCAGTTGAACTGGACGGTGAATGTGAAAGTGCCTTTGGTCGGTGGCATGCTGGAAAAACATGCCGAAGGTGAAATTCGTAAATTCAGTGAAATCGAGATCAGTATTGTAGAAGATGAGCTACGCAAGAATCTGAAAGCTTAAGCTCGTATTTTCACGCTTAGAAAAAGAGCCTGTGAGTCAGGCTCTTTTTTATTTTAGGCTGTTTTTTCAAATTTGCTGCGGTAAAGCAGGGCAGTGAAGAGAGTCACTAGACAAACGGTCCAGATATAGTACAGGGCGCCAATATTGCTATACAGGCTCAACCATTGCACCAGTGGCAAGGTGATTCCACCTGCAATCGCATAGGCCAGATTATAGGAAAATGAAATTCCGCTGAAACGGATTTGTGCCGGGAACATTTTTACCATGCTATAAGACACCATGCCCACGGTTCCTGAGCTTAGACCGAGCAACATGTAAAGCATGAACACCGTTGACGCCTCAACATGACTCAGACTGTGATAAAAAATTCCAGCCATTGCCGCGACAAAAATAGAGCCAAGTAAAATGACCTTCCCTGCACCGAAACGGTCAGCCAGTACACCAGCGATAATGCAGCCGAGCATTTGCATTAGGATTGCAGCACTTTGCATCTTGAATGCATCAGCACGTTCGAAGCCAAAACTGGCCACCAGTAAATTTGGCATCGCCAGAATCAAGACCACCACACAGCCGGTCAGGAACCAGGTAAATAACATCCCGATGCCTACAGCAGTTTTGTGGCTTAACAGCACTTGCTTGACCGGTAATTCTTTCGCCAGTTCTTTTTTCGCCTGCATGGCTTTAAAAACTGGAGTTTCTTTCAAATAACTGCGCAGGTAAAGAGCGATAAAACCGAAAATTCCACCCAGAATGAAGGGAACGCGCCAAGCCCAGTCTTTGATTTCCGCTTCAGTGAACTGTAAGGAAATAAACAGCGACATTAGGGCACCGAGTAGAATTCCGAGTGATAGGCCTGCGGTCAGCAAGCCATTGGCAATCCCAATTCGGCCTTCAGGCACATGCTCAGACACAAAGATCCAGGCAGCCGGAATTTCACCACCAATCGCAATACCTTGAACAACACGCATCAATAGCAGCAGCAATGGTGCAGCATAACCAATACTTTCAAAGGTTGGCATGATCCCGATCATGAGGGTCGGTAGCGCCATCAACAAAATAGATAGACTGAATAGTCTTTTACGACCGATCAGATCCCCAAAATGCGCCATCACCACACCGCCGAGTGGGCGAAAGAAATAGCCTGCGGCAAAGATGCCATAGGTATTTAGCATGGTCCAAAACGGACTCAGGGTACTTGGAAAGAACAGTTCAGAGATCAATTTGGCGTAGAACACATAAATGACAAAATCATAGAATTCCAGTGCACCACCTAGGGACGATAGTCCGAGGGTGCGTTTATCAGCACGGCTCAGATAGGGTTGTGCATTCATGTGCTCGTTCCATTATTTAATATCCATGATTTGAGTGCTGATTTTAAAGAAGGGTTATTTTCTTGAATAATCAATCTTTCTTTGTTTAATCTAAACTAAAAGTTATTAAAATTTAAATGAATAAAATAATTTGGAATGTTTTGATTAATTATTTTCCTGTTAAGTGCAGTTTTTAAGGCAAAAATAAGCTGGAGTTCGAAACATTACTTAAAATACAGCTTATCTTTTTTAGACGTATTTATTCATTTTAGTATGGTGTTCATTCTGTAATTTTCCTTCTAAGATAGAGTTAGATGAAAAAATTACAGGATAGCGTGATGACAAATACCTTAGCAGTGGCACAGCAAGGTGAGGCCGTTTTAACCCTAATTGCCAGTCCGGTCACACAGGCTGAATTTGACAGTGACTGGTTGCGGCAATTTAACAGCGCCTTGATGGAAACCATGCAGCACCGTCAGGGCGTGGGCATTGCAGCACCGCAGGTTTATGTCTCTAAACGCATTATTATTGTCGCATCACGGCCCAATTTACGTTATCCGGATGCGCCGTATATGGATGCTGTGACCATGATCAATCCGGAGATTATCAGTGCCTCAGCTACGCAAGTCTTGGGTGAGGAAGGCTGT
Organism: Acinetobacter sp. ACNIH3; assembly: GCF_002918965.1. NCBI lineage: Bacteria > Pseudomonadati > Pseudomonadota > Gammaproteobacteria > Moraxellales > Moraxellaceae > Acinetobacter > Acinetobacter sp. ACNIH3. Next base: position 112,999 of record NZ_PQLP01000003.1, read on the forward strand.
TTAAGTGTGCCCGAGCGAAGAGGGAAGGTAGTTCGAGCAGAAGAGATTCAGGTACGTTATTTTACGTTAGAGGGAAATGAAATGGTTCAAGTGTTCAAAGGCTTTCCGGCACGAATTGTACAGCACGAAATTGACCACCTGAATGGAATTCTATTTGTAGAGAAGCTTGCAGAAGCATAATTACTTGGTCTGAATTGCAGTGCCATAAGCAAAGACTTCAACCATACCGCCTTGCATGCCAAGTTCAGTCGTACTGAGGCGGATTCCCATAATCTGGTCAGCGCCCATTTTTTCTGCTTCCAGTTTTAACCGTACTATAGCTTCACGTCGTGCCCGTTCAACGACACTCTCATAACTGGTCAAACGACCACCTAACATGTTTTGCACATTAGCAATCGCATATTTAAAGTAATCATGTGAAATGACCACATTGCTGCTGATCATATGACCGGGGAATGTAGATTCGTTAAAACGGCTATTATTGACCCGGATATAAGCTAAACGCTGTTCCTGCTCATCCAGATATTGCAGATGCTTGCGCTCGTTATAGCGACCAAAACCGAAACCCACGCTGAACAGAATGGCGAAAATGACAATCTGTACAATCAATCCATCCATGCATTAGTTCGCCTGTGGAAATGGATCAGGCAGTTTAGGCATGACCGGATCAACGATGACTGCTGTGCCATAAACAAACAGTTCAGAAGCACCTTGGGCAATATTTGAGGTAGAAAAACGGATACCTACAATCGCATTGGCACCCATACTGCGAGCTTTTTCAATCATTCGGTTCATGGCTTCCTGACGGGATTCTTCCAGTAATTCGGTATAAGCGGTCAACTCGCCACCGACAATATTTTTCAGGCCGGCCAGTAAATCACGTCCAACATGCTTACTGCGCACAGTACTGCCATAGACCACATCGATTTGCTGGCGAATGGTATGTCCCGGTACAGATTCCAGATTGCTGAGTAACATTCATATCCCTAAATTAGAAAAAATACTTTGATTATTATTACACTTAAAATAGATAGTTTAGTCATTATAAATTTCTTCAGATGACTCAGGCAGCTGGGGTAAATACTTTGTTTGGATCACCCCTTGAGCTGACCAATAGGGAAGTTCAAGTTCAGTAATACCTTCTGCATAAGAAGCCAATTCATACAATGGATAGACAAATACAATTCCATTGGCATTGAAATAGAAATTATCACTTACTTCAAATGCATTTTGCTCAATATGATGTTGTTCAAGCCACTCACGATTATGTTCGTAAAGTTCAGTTTTGAGTTTTTCTTTGCTTGCAGGTGCCAAAATATCATTCAGGCTTAAACGCTGCTTGGTATTGAGATCAAAAATAACGTAGTCACTATGATGCATACCATGTGCAGCGCCTGCTGGGTGATATTCGGAAAAGTATGTAAAGTTTGCGATATTGTAATGCTGACCGATATAACGTACAGCAGTGGTACTGTAGTTGGTTGATGGCATTTCAGGATCAAGAGTGACCTCTACAGCAGGTGATTTGTCGAAAGCTTCAGCATGGTCTTTTTGTAAACGCTCCAAAAAATATTGGTTTAACCAATTTACATTCGTTTTCACTGTTTGCAGATGATATTTAGTGCAACTGGCAAACTCATCCTCACTGGCTGGATGGCATACTTCATTTTTACTGAGCTGTACACGTTCAGTTTTAGCCTTAATCAACGGTAAGCTTTCTTTTTCAGCGACGGTTTCCGCTGTTGGTTCAGGTTTTGAATCTACTGTATTTTTTTGTTGGCATGCGGTTAAGAAAATTGAACTTACCAAGGCAGATAACAATATTTTTTTCATCGATTTACATTTTATAAAGTGTTAAGTCTCATCCAATTGAGTATACAGATTTCTTGATTCAATAAAATATATCGGCTATTGGACCAACGTATAAAAAAAGCCCACCGAAGTGAGCTTTTCTGAAAAAGAGATTAAGCTTATTTTGCCTGTTCGGCACGACGCTGTTCGGTCACAGACGGGCGATACGGTACGGTGTCTGAAGTGTTAACTTTCAAACCACCACCAAGACTCTTGTACAGCTCAACCTGGCTGTTCAGATTCGCCTGTTCAAGTAATAACAAACCTTGTTCCGCTGCATATGAAGCACGTTGTGCATCCAGTACAGTCAGATAGCTGTCAATACCGGCACGGAAACGTGCTAGAGACAGGCGGTAAGTCGTGTTAGTCGCATCAACCAGACGGCGTTGAGCAGCAATACGGTCACCAATATTCTGACGTACCGCCAGGGCATCATTCACTTCACGGAATGCAGTCTGAATGGATTTTTCATAATCTGACAGCGCAATTTGCTGATCTGTTTCAGAAATACGAATATTGGCCTGACGTGTACCCCAATCGAAAATTGGAATATCCAGACTTGGGCCTATAGACCACGCAAAACTGCCAGATTTGAACAGATCACCCAGATCCGCAGATGCAAAACCTGCAGAACCCGTCAGACTGATCGTTGGGTACAGACGTGCACGGGCAGCCCCAATATTGGCACCTGCCGCAGACAGACGGTATTCAGCTGCACGTACATCCGGACGGTTAATCAGTAGGTCACTTGGTAAGCCAGCACCTAGTGCTGCATTAGAGGTAATGCGGGTAACACGTTGTGCCGGTAACAGGTTAGCCGGTACAGGTTGACCCACAAGCAGGTTTAGCAGGTTTTGTGCCTGAGCCACCTGGGTGCGATAGTTGGCAACATCATTACGCGCAGTTTCAACAGAAATTTGCGCCTGACGTACTGGAAGTTCGCTATCGATCCCAACATCAAAACGTTTCTTGTTCAGGTTGTAAGATTCAAGCTGGGCTTTCAGCGTTTGCTCAGCCAGCGCCAGATTGGCATTGGCAAATGAGTAACTCAGCCATGCTTGGGCCACCTGACCGATCAGAGAAATCTGAGTCGCATCACGCGCACTTTGAGTCGCCAGATAAGTATCCAGTGCATTGTCACGCAAGCTGCGCACACGACCCCAGAAATCCAGCTCAAATGCAGTTACGCCTAGACCGACATTATAAGTCGTTACAGCGCCACGGCTTTGCGGGTTGTTACTGCCAGTATCCTGACGTAACACGCTGCCGCTCGCACCAATGGTTGGCAGGCGGTCATTTTCAGAAATCTGATAAGCCTGTTGGGCACGCTGAATGTTTAATGCGGCAGTACGCAAATCACGGTTATTGGTCAATGCCAAGTCCAGTACCTGTAACAGGCGCTGGTCAGCAAAGAATTCTTTATAACCCTGTTCTGCTACAGAAGTACCTGAAGCATTGGTATAACTGCTTGGGATATTTGCCTCTGCAACGGGCTCTGGGCCACGCATGCTTTGACATGCAGTCAAAGCAAGCGCGAGGGCAGATACCGCAATGCTACGACCTGTAATAGACCATATATTTTGCATTACGACTTGTACTCCTGATTTTGTTGTTTTGGTTTGTATTTAAAGATACTTCGAATCCACACGTAGAATACAGGAATAAAGAAGATACCTAAAAGAGTCGAACTGATTACACCACCAAGGACACCATAACCGACGGAGTGCTGGCTACCCGCACCGGCACCTGAAGCAAGTGCTAGTGGAAGTATACCAAAACCGAAGGCAAGAGTGGTCATGATAATTGGACGTAAACGCATTTTTGCCGCATGCAGGGTCGCATCAAACAACTCTTCGCCCTGTTCCTGCAGCTCTTTGGCGAACTCCACAATCAAGATTGCGTTTTTCGCAGAAAGACCAATTACGGCAATAATCGCTACCTGGAAGTAGATGTTATTCGACAGGTTCGGGTCTTTAAACAGAATCATACCGCCAAAGGTCAATAGTAATGCACCCACGATACCTAGTGGTACAACCAGAAGAACCGAGAATGGAATTGACCAGCTTTCATACAATGCAGCCAGACACAGGAACACGATCAACAGTGAAAGCGCGTACAAGAATGGTGCCTGTGCGCCAGACTCACGTTCTTCCAGAGACAGACCAGTCCATTCATAGTCGAAACCTTGCATGCCCATTTCAGGAAGCTTGGCAATGATTTCTTCCATCGCACGCATTGCATCACCTGAGCTCACGCCCGGTGCCGGTGTACCCTGAATGTTCATCGCAGATACACCATTATAGCGTTCCAGACGAGGCGAACCATAAGTCCATTCACCCGTTGCGAATGCCGAGAACGGAACCATTTCGCCACGGTTGTTACGAACATACCACTGGTTCAGGTCTTCCGGCATCATACGAGAGCTGGCTTCACCCTGAACGTACACTTTTTTCACACGACCACGGTCAAGGAAGTCGTTGATGTACGAACCACCCCACGCCATGCTCATGGTGCTGTTAATTTCAGCAACACTGACACCGAGTGCACCGGCTTGTGCATGATCGACAATGACACGGTACTGTGGAGTATCTTCCTGACCATTTGGACGCACACCAGCGAGACGCGAGTCTTGTGCTGCCAGCCCCAGAATCGTATTACGTGCTGCCAGAAGTTGCTCATGACTTTGACCACTTGCAGCTTTGAGCTGTAAGTTAAAGCCAGCCGATACACCAAGTTCAGGCATCGCAGGAAGCTGCAATGGCATGATATAAGATGCATCTTTGACAATCATGTTCAACGCCATACCACGTTGAATAATGGCACCGACTTGAGCTTCCGGACTGTTACGCTCTGACCAGTCTTTCAGTTTAATAAACGCTAGGCCTGCGTTTTGACCCACACCGGTAAAGGAGAAACCTGCCACACTAAACACGGACTCGACATGCTCTTTCTCGTTTTCCAAGAAATAATTCGTCATGGTGTTAACCACGTTGTCAGTACGTTCCAGTGTTGCATTTGGTGGTAACTGAACCAGCGTCATAACGACACCTTGGTCTTCATCCGGTAAGAACGAAGAAGGCAGTTTCTGGAATAACAGCACAATAATACCCAGTACCACGGCATACACCACGCCTGAGAAAATCTTGCTGTGAGTCATACGGTTGACGCCGCCCTGATATTTCACAGAAACCTTGTCAAAACTGCTATTAAACCAGCGGAAGAAACGCGCAAATATACCATTACTTTGCGGCTTGTTCGGATCATGCTGTTTCAGCAGGGTCGCACATAGGGCAGGGGTAAAGGTTAATGCCACTATCAGCGACAAGACCATTGCTGTGACCAGCGTAATCGAGAACTGACGATAAATAACCCCGGTGGTTCCACCGAAGAAAGCCATTGGAACGAATACTGCCGATAGCACCGAGGTAATACCAATCAGTGCACCAGAAATCTGTTTCATCGACTTTTCAGTTGCAGAAACCGGATCCAGATGCTCTTCCACCATGACCCGTTCGACGTTCTCGACCACAACAATCGCGTCATCGACCAGAAGACCAATCGCCAGTACCATGGCAAACATGGTTAGGGTATTAATCGAGAAGCCAAAAACGTTAATCACCGCAAAGGTACCCAATACCACGACTGGAACTGCCATGGTTGGAATAATGGTAGCACGCCAGTTCTGCAGGAACAGGAACATGACCAGGAACACTAGAATAATTGCTTCGATCAGCGTTTTAACTACACTCTTGATCGACAGTTCAATAAATGGCGTGGTGTCAAAAGCCAGTTGGTCGACCATGCCTTGCGGATAGTTCGGACGTAACTGCTCTAAGCGTTCTTCTACTGCTTGGGCTGTATCAAGTGCGTTAGCACCAGTGGCAAGTTTAATTGCCACACCACCAGCCGGTTTACCGTTAAACTTCGAATCAAACTGGTAGTTGTCTGCACCTAGTTCTACACGTGCGACATCGCCCAGACGGACTTGAGCACCTGAAGTGGTGTTTTTCAGGAAGATATTGCTGAACTGTTCTGGAGTTTGCAGCAGGCTTTGTGCGGTGACAGTCGCATTCAGAACTTGTCCTTCAACAGCTGGTGCACCACCGAGCTGACCCACAGCGACCTGAGCATTCTGGGTACGAATGGCAGTCGCAATATCACTTGGCGTGACTTGCAGGCTCGCCATTTTGGCTGGATCAAGCCAGATTCGCATAGCATAAGAACCACCAAAGACCTGAACTTCACCCACCCCAGCCACACGGCTTAAAGGTTCAGAAATGTTCGAATTTACATAGTCTTTGATATCATCGGCGTTCATGCTGCCATCAGGTGAATAGAAAGCCAATACCTGCAGGAAGCTGGCGCCTGATTTGGTAACACGCACACCCTGACGCTGTACATCTTCAGGAAGAAGTGCAGTCGCAGACTGTAGTTTGTTCTGAACCTGAACCTGTGCGATATCAGGATCGACACCTTGTTCAAAGTTCAAGGAAATAGACGAAGAACCGTTACCCGCACTGTTAGATGAGATATAACGCAGACCATCCAGACCATTCATTTGCTGCTCGATGATCTGAGTTACAGTATTTTCGACCGTTTCAGCAGATGCACCTGGATAAGTCGCAGAAATCGTAACTGTAGGCGGTGCAATGGTTGGATACTGGGCAATCGGCATTTTGGTCAGGGTCAAAATACCTGCCAGCATGATGACCAGTGCAATCACCCAGGCAAAGATAGGACGATGAATAAAAAATTGAGCCATAAACCTTACTCCTTATGCTTTGGCAGCAGGTTTTTGTTCAGATTGTTCTTTTGCATCATCCGCTTTTTGCGCTGCACCAGGTTGTTGGGCAGTGGGTTGTGCAGCACCCTGTGGTGCAGCAGCTTGAGGCTGGTAAGGTTTAGCCACGACCTGTTGTTCCGGTTTTACTTTCGCAATACCATCTACAATCACTTTATCACCCGGCTTCAAACCTTCAGTCACGATCCAGTTGCTGCCTTGAGTACCGACTGTCGTTACTGGACGTGGAGTCACTTTATTATCAGCACCCACCAGCATCGCCATAGCTTGACCGGTAGGCGTACGTGTTAATGCTGCCTGAGGAATCAGGTAAGCATTTGGTACTTCACCCTGAACGATTTGCGCAGTAGCAAACATACCTGGTAGCAACAGGTGATTCTTGTTCGGGAATACTGCACGCAGTGTCACTGTACCAGTTTCTGGATTCACGCTGGCATCAGAGAATGCTAAACGGCCTTCAACCGGATAGATGCTGCCATCTTCCAGTTTTAACTTCACACGTGTGTTATTAGAGCTGTTCAGGTCACCTTTACTCAACTGCTGACGCAGACGCAGCAATTCCGCGCTTGACTGATTAATATCTACATAGATTGGATCCAGACGCTGAATGGTTACCAGCGGCTCTGGCTGGTTTGCAGTTACCAGCGCACCTGCAGTGATTGAAGAACGGTTAGTCTGACCAGAAATTGGCGCACGTACAGTTGAATAGCCTAAGTTAATTTGAGCATTACGCAATGTTGCACGGTTCGCATTCAAATCAGCTTCAGCCAGTTTAACCTGCGCTACAATGTCATCATATTCCTGCTTGGAAATCGCGTTAGTACCAACCAGTTGACGGTAACGACCTTCTTTAACACGTAACACGCCCAGATTTGCCTCAGCACGTGCAATTGCTGCACGAGCATTGTCCACTGTGGCACGGTTAGTACTAGAGTCGATTTCATACAGCGCCTGACCTTCACGGACATAGCTGCCTTCGCTGAATAAGCGTTTTAGCACGACACCAGTCGCCTGTGGACGTACTTCTGAAATCTCAAATGCTGTTGTGCGACCTGAGAGTTCAACAGACTGCTCAACGCTTTGTGGCTGTGCAACCAGCACACCAACTTCAGTCGGTGGCATTTGCTGTTGAGCACCAGCTTGCTGGCCCTCTTTAGGATCTTTGCTACAGCCAACAAGCGCGATACTTGTTGCTAATGCGCAAGCAGTCAGGGCAGGTGCCCAAAGCTTTGCAGACATCATTGTTCCACCTCGATTAGATTTTTATCTAAATTTTTTATTTGTAACTTATTGTATTTAAAAAATTAAATACAATGACAAGATCCAAATAAAACTTATACTCCGGTCGGCGATTACTTCTGGAGGAAACTATATTCACCAAAGGTTTTTTAAAATTCTTATGCCCATCACACCATCAGTTTATGAGGAAGATATTGCTGGCTGATGTAAATCACCAAGCGACATAACTGGAATGGGCAATCTGTATTGTTCAATTTATGAAATATCCAGAAGGCCATACTGAGGCAATGAGAATTTTAAGTCGCCATTTGAGAATAAATCCTCCAAGAATTCCGATACATATAAAATTAAGTTTGCATACTTTTTATACCAAACTGGGGCAATACACCAGCAGATGGTTAAAAGTAATACAAATGGCATGCCATACAGACACCTTATGGCTGCGGTTATTTAATACAGACAGATCTCTGTGTAGTACTTTATTTATTCAGCAATCAGCAAATCAAACTTGCTATAAACTGAATCAAGAAGAACGAACACACTGAAAATTAAATAAAAAAACCGACAAAAAGCAACAAGTAGGGCATGCCAGATATCCTTGTTCTTTCTAACCGACATGATAGCGGTTAACCGTCTGTCCTGAAGTGTACTTGTCAGTACACTTTTTTTCAAGTGTGCGTAATTTATACAAAATCCATATTTTTATTAGGTAATTCTGTTGATAAATCAACAAGAATTGTCTCAGTTTCAACCTTTGCTGATTGTATGATTTTCGTCAATATCAACATCTTGCTTTGGTGGCCAGAAGAAATCGCTCGGTCGAGTCAGGAAGTGGGTCATGACCAGTTTCGCCAGTGGTTTCCATTGTTCGAAACGCACCCGACGTGCACGTAATGCCACAATAATGGTCAGACTAAAACTGACAAACAGGTTAGTCAGACCAATCAGTAGAACACCTAGAAACGACACCACCACCAGGCCAATATCAGGCCCATTAATATTTATCAGTCCTTGAATAAAGTTGGCCGAAGCAAAGGCAATATGACGAATATCCAGCGGCATACCGAGAATAAAACCAATAGTGCCCATACTGCCGAGCATGATCCCGAAAATAAAGTTACCCCCCAAGGCTCCCAAATTACGTTCCATATATTCGGAAAATTTGTTTAAACGCTCTTGTCCCATCAGGTTAGCCAGACGGGCATGGGCTTTCAGACGTGGTCCGACCTTACGATATACCGCCATATTGTCAAAATAACCTGCGAGCAGGCCAGACAGGAAAAGACAAACCCCGGCAATCGCAGCATGTGGAATCGCAAGTGAAGTAAACGGGTTCAGGTCATGTAAGGTCTTGGCCGCTTTGGCATGATTCATTAAAGGTTCATGAAGGGCTGCATCCCACATAAAGGTCAGCAAGGCAGCAACGGGTATGGCAATCGAAATATTCCCGAGGATTGCTACAAACTGGGTCCGGATAATATTTACGATCAACGCGGCCAGTTCAGCAATTTGCGCGGTTTTAGAGCCTTTACGCTGTTGTACGGTAGAAGCCAGTGCAGCTGCGGTCATCGCGGGCTGTTTGGTTGCTACAGTAAAATGCAGCACATGGATGAGCATAAAGCCCAGTGAGTAATTCATGCTGTAGCTAAAAGCTTGCATGAGCGGTGCCATGGTGACACGTGCCATAAGTATCTTCAGGGTAGCCATAGTGGCAATAATGACCCCGGCACCCGCTGCGGCCTTATACATGGCCAGGAAGCCCTGCTTGTCGGTACTTACATAATGTTCACCGGTTTTACTGGCATTTTCAGTCACCTGTAAAGCCAGGAGTTCACTATTGGTAGTCAGTAAGGCACGCACACTGCGTTCACTATAAATTGCTTCGGTAATATCGGCGATAAACAGGCCAATGGATTGATAACGCAGGTTATCATCATCCAGCACCATATTCAGCAGGATTTCAATCCGTTCCAGACACTGTTCCAGTAAGGCCAGCATATAGGTCAGGCTGACACTGACCCCAATCCGTTTGGTAGAGCGGCGAATTTTGGCGACAACATCGTGACACTGCTCCAGCATGACCAGAGCTTGGGAAGCGTCTGGTGGCAGGATTGAATCCACCAGTTCTACATTATTAAAGCGCTTCTTATATTCCTGGATAAATTCATTGATCTCACGGTTCTGAATCAGAAAAGGCGATTCATATTCCATCAGTTCAGGCTGGGCATTGATAAATTCAGGATGCAGGGCAATACCACTGACGCGATATGACAGGATAGTCAGTGCCTTGATCAGTTCATCTTTAATCCGGGTTTTTTCAGGCTGATTAGAATGACCCTGATTCATCACGCTAAACAGTCGCAGCCAGTCTTCATCGGCCAGATAGTCGAGCCAGTAGCGGTCACTGCGTTCATGAAATACCCGACGCATCAGTTCCTGCAAGCTTTTATCATCCGGAATCATGGGCAGAATATGTGCACCAATACGCTGATTGAGCTGATTCCAGAAACCGTCCAAGGATAAAATACCTGTATCAGAAAACAGGCTGGTCTGTTTGTAGCGGTTAATCACGCGCAGCACAAAGGTCTGCAGGGTAGAAACCGCATTGGGGGTGATCAGTAAAGACTGTAAAAACGCCTGAAATTTTTCTTCTATTTCTTCGGTATTCTTGCTGTCTATTGGTCGTATACGATTCACGAGTTCAATTAACAGGTTTTCATCCAGCTTTGCCTGAGGCTGCTCAAGCTGTTGCTGCATGCTTTGGAAAATATCGAGAAACTTAATATGCATAGGCGAGGTAGGTATCTATTGGATGCGATGAAGCGCAAGTTTGGCTAGGTTAATCAGCGCCTGACGGTATTCAGAATCCGGCAGTAGATCCAGTGCAGCGATCGCAGCTTCGGTTTCTTCAGTTGCACGCTGGCGACAATAATCCAAGGCGCCAGAATCATTTACGATCTTGATGACTTCTGCCAAATGATCTGTTCCGCCCGTTGCAATACTGCGACGGATAATTTCATGTGATTCACCTGTAGTATTCTTCATGGCAGCAATCAATGGCAGGGTCGGTTTGCCTTCCATCAGGTCATCACCGATGTTTTTACCTAGGGTTTCAGCATCAGATGTATAGTCCAGAATGTCATCAATAATCTGGAAAGCATTACCGAAGTGACCGGCGAATTTACGTAACGGTTCACGGAACTCAGTCTTGTCGGAAAGAATAGCGGCACCTTCGGTCGCCAGTTCAAACAGGCGAGAAGTCTTGCCATGAATAATGCTCAAATAGGTTTCTTCTGAGGTTTCTGGCTGATGTTGCGATTGCAGTTGCAGAACTTCGCCTTCGGCAATTTCGCAGGTACCCGTAGAGAAGTCTTTGAGCAGGGTCATATTGTTAAGGTCGACCAACAAATCAAAGGCACGCGAAATTAGGAAATCACCCACTAGCACAGCTGTCTGATTGTTCCAGGTCGCATTGGCAGTTGGACGGCCACGGCGCAGGCCGGACTCATCCACGACGTCATCATGTACCAGCGTTGCAGTATGTAGCATTTCAATGATCGCTGCGAGTTTACGATGCTGATCCAGCTCATTTGCACCACAGGCTTTGGCTGCAAGTAAACACATAATCGGGCGCATACGCTTGCCACCGGCTTCAACCACATGTTTGCTCACTGCCATGACTAAGGCAACTTTCGAAGTAATCCCCTCATTAATGAATGTGTCCATCGCAGCAAAGTCGTGTGCCACAGGAGCGAGAATATCTTGCTTAAAGTCGATGGTCATGTGAAAGGAAACCTCTAGTTTGGTAAATCTCAAGTCGATAGTTTAACAATTTATAACATCCATGAAACATAAGAAACGTACAAACTCCACTAAAAATCAGTTTTTTGTGATGAATATAATCCATCCAGCCCGATTCTGGTGGCTGACTGTACTCTATCGATTTACCTCTACGGATCATGTACTCTGAAATTTGTGGCTCAGTATACTACTCAAAAATAACCGTCCGGCTCTGTTGATTTTTGTAGCGAAAAATTGCATGAGTGTCTGATTTTACTAAAATTAGTATAATCTCAAAGAGATGGATAAATGCGTTCATCAATATTTCTATAAAATGGCTTGTTGTTTATACGAATATCCCTTAAAATCTTTGCCCTTGTATAACCCCCAGTGGCGTACGTTTTAAGACCGGTATATCCCTTTATCGGCACGACGACACGGGCATATTTGGAGTACATTATGTACGCAGTAATCCAAAGCGGTGGTAAACAGCACCGTGTAGTTGAGGGCGAAACCCTTAAAGTTGAATTATTGAAAGCTGAAACTGGCGCAACTGTTACTTTTGATGACGTGTTGATGCTTGTAAACGGTGAAAGCATTCAAATCGGTGCTCCAGTGGTAGCTGGCGCTAAAGTAACTGCAGAAGTAGTTAGCCATGGTCGTCACGACAAAATCCGCATCATCAAAATGCGTCGTCGTAAGCACTACCGTAAACAACAAGGTCACCGTCAATGGTTTACCGAGTTGAAAATTACTAGCATTTCAGGCTAATTACTAGGAGTAATGAGACATGGCAACTAAAAAAGCCGGTGGTTCGACTAAGAACGGTCGTGATTCGAATCCTAAGATGTTAGGTGTTAAAGTTTACGGTGGTCAAACTGTAACTGCAGGTAACATCATCGTTCGTCAACGTGGTACTGAATTCCACGCTGGTGTTAACGTAGGTATGGGCCGTGACCATACTTTATTTGCTACTGCTGATGGCGTAGTAAAATTCGAAGTGAAAGGCCAGTTCGGTCGTCGCTACGTATCTGTTGAAGCATAATCTGCGACAATAGAAAAAACCCACAGATTCTGTGGGTTTTTTTATGCTTGAAGATTGACGAGTTAGTCTGAAACATATGGCTGAAGAATAAACGTTCATCTTCATCATGATGAACAAAAGCAGGGATTTTGCATTAATAACAATACAAAACTTCTTATTTTCTATCATCTTAGTTTTTGAAATTCGTTTAAGATGAGCCATTAGATACATAGCGATATGCAAATACAAAAAGGTGAGATTATGAATATGCTTCGTAAAACTGTATGTGCCATAACAATCGGTGCGGCAACACTGGCTCCTGTCATGAGCACGACTGTATTTGCCGCAACTGCAGCGACGGAGCAGCAAGCCACTGCCAATCTGGTGAAGCAGCTCAGTAATATCCGTAGCTTAACGGCAAACTTTGAGCAAACCACCAAGATTACCAATCCGAAAGCAACTCAGAAAAAGGGTTTGAGCGCCCAGCACATGAACCAGACCTTTCGTGGTGTGATGAAAGTGCAGCGTCCGGGTAAATTCTATTGGGAAACTACGGCACCTTCGAAACAGACAATTGCTACCACAGGAAAAACTGTCTGGATCTATGACCCAGACTTGCAGCAAGCCGTTCGTCAGAGCCTGGATGAACAAGTCTCCAATACACCAGCATTATTGCTCTCTGGAAATACCAACCAGATCATGCAGTCTTATCGTGTGACACAGCCAAACAAAGGCAAGACCTATTACAAGCTGTATCCAAAGGCAAGTGATGGTGTGTTTGAAAGCCTGACGATTAGCTTTGGCGCTAACAAGGCACCGAGTCTGATGATTCTGGAAGATTCATTGGGTCAAACCACTTATATCAACTTTAGCAATGTGAAAGTGAATGCCAGCATTCCGGCATCTACCTTTAATTTCACACCGCCTAAAGGAACGGACATTATTGATCAATAAGCATCAATATCAGCAAAATAAAAAAGCAACCTTCGGGTTGCTTTTTATTTGCCAATAATAGAAATGGATTTGGAGATATTACAAGGTTTGCCTATATCTGGAGATTCAGGCGTTTTAGAATAAACAAAAGTCAAGTCAATGAAATTATGAAATTTCAGGTGCTTAGGATGAAAATGACTTCATTTAAAACCGGCTGGATTAGCTGTATTTTATGTTTAAATATTGGGTTGTTTGCCTGTCAGCCTCAAACGCCCTCAGTCAATGCATCTGCGCAAACAGAAGAAGCAGGGCAAATACAATCCAAAACCATTCCGGTTAAAGGTGTTAATCAGGTCGTGTGCGAAGTAGAGCGTTGTGTGCGCTTTGATCTGCAAACTGTAGATACCAATATGGCTTGGATTGACCAGTATTTTCTAGAGCGTATCCAGCGTACAGAACCAGTTGCCTTTAGGAAAGTAAGCATTGATAAAATCAAAGTAAAGGATCAGCCGAAATTTATTGAGCAGCGTTCCATTCAGGCCAGTTACCTGAATCAGCATGGTCATCTGGTGACTTTTATATTCAAAACTGCTCATCAGCCTAAACGTGCAGCACAGCCACAATCTCATACTGAATACGTCAATCTGGACCTTAAGCAAAAGAAGCGTCTGGCTCTTTATCAAATCATGCTGGGCAATACTGAAGGAAAGTTAAAACAAAGCTTGTATCAAGAAAACAAAGACTGGTTGGATCGTGCCCAAGTAACATCAAAGCAATTGGAATTAAGTGACAATTATTATTTTAACAGTCAAGGCTTGGTACTGATTTATCCAGCAGGTGAGTTGAGCAAGTCCACAAGTGCAATGGTAGAATTAAAAGTACCTTATACGGCATTAAACGGGATCATCCGACCTGAATATTTATCCGTTTTGCCAAAAACAACCCTTTAAATATTGTGCTAATAAGGCGCAGCCATTCACCAGGTCACTGTATTTTTTGCCGTTAAGAGCTTACACTATAGCCAGTTTTTTTCTTATCTAAAGATTGGCTATGATCGACCCGAAATTACTCAGAAATAATATTGAGGCTGTAAATTTAGCCTTGGCAAAACGTGGTGTTCAACTGAATGTCGAAGAGTGGGCATCACTTGAAGCTCGCCGTAAAGAAATTCAGTCTAAAACTGAATCGCTACAAGCTGAGCGTAATGCGGGTGCGAAACAAGTTGGCCAAATCAAAAAAGCTGGTGGCGATGCGTCTGAAATCATGGCACGCATGTCTGCAATTGGCGATGAAATTAAAGCAGCAGAAGCAGCACTGGCTGAATTGCAAGCTGAACTGGAAGAAAAATCCCTGTCTATTCCAAACTTGCCAGATGAATCTGTTCCTGAAGGTAAAGATGAGTCTGACAATGTGGAAATCCTGAAATGGGGTACACCACGCGAATTTGATTTTGAAATCAAAGATCATACTGACCTGGGTGAAATGATGGGCGGTCTGGAATTTGAAACAGCAACTAAATTGACTGGTTCACGTTTCAGCGTTCTTAAAGGCCCTTTAGCGCGTCTACAACGTGCGTTGACTCAATTCATGCTGGATACGCATACCACCAAAAATGGTTATACCGAAGCCTATGTACCATATTTAGTAAATGCTGATTCGCTACGTGGCACAGGTCAGTTACCCAAATTCGAAGAAGACCTGTTCAAGCTGCAAGGCGAAAAAGAATTTTATCTGATTCCAACAGCTGAAGTGCCAGTAACCAACTTCGTGCGTGATGAAATTATTGATGCCGACCGCCTGCCATTGAAATATGCTGCACATACGCCATGTTTCCGTAGTGAAGCGGGCTCTTATGGTCGTGATACCCGTGGCCTGATCCGTCAGCACCAGTTTGATAAAGTTGAAATGGTTCAGATCGTAAAACCTGAAGATTCTATGCAGGCACTGGAAGACTTGACTGGTCATGCAGAAGGTATCTTGCAAGCTTTAGGCCTTCCATACCGTAAGATCATTCTGTGTGGCGGTGACATGGGCTTTGGTTCAACCAAGACTTATGATTTGGAAGTTTGGGTACCAAGCCAAAATACCTATCGTGAAATCTCTTCATGTTCAAATATGGGTGATTTCCAGGCACGTCGTATGAAAGCGCGTTACCGGGCCGACCAGAAGAAAACTGAATTTGTGCATACTTTAAATGGTTCAGGTCTGGCAGTGGGTCGTACCTTACTTGCTGTGATGGAAAACTACCAACGTGCAGATGGTTCAATTGAGATCCCTGAAGTATTGCGTCCGTACATGGGTGGTGCAACTTACATCGACTAAATATCGGTGTATGCACCAAAATGTGCATGAAAATTGCTTAGACAGTCAGATCTAAATATTTGAGGCTTTTCGTGGATATTTTCCCAATCTCGTTAAAGTTGCAGCAGCAACCCTGTCTGATTGTTGGTGGTGGACATATTGCGTACCGGAAAGCGGTATTGCTACAGAAAGCAGGCGCAGTTATCTCGGTAATTGCACCTGAAATTGAAGCAGCTCTGCTTGAGATTATTCAAGCAACTGCTGGCCAATATGTTCAGGCACCTTTCAATCCTGAAATTCCATTACGCTCTTATCGTCTGGTGATTGCAGCGACTGATGATGCTGAAGTCAACCGTCAGGTCTTTAATGCCTGTGAAGCTGAAAATGTTCTGGTGAACAGTGTAGATGATCCACCGCATTGCCGCTTTATGGTTCCGGCGATTATTGACCGTTCACCGCTAGTGATTTCGGTAGCATCAAATGGCACGTCACCGGTGTTATCCCGTCAGATTCGTACCCAGCTAGAGACCACCATTCCACATGGTATGGGTAAACTGGCTGAATTCTCTGGGAAGTGGCGTAGCGCGGTAAAAGCCAAGATTGCTAATCCAGATGAACGCCGTATTTTCTGGGAAGAGCTTTATGCTAGTCCTTTGAAAGAACAGGTGTTTAATGACAATCTGGCTGAAGCTGATCATCTGATTGAACAGGCACTACTGGAATGGCAAAAGCCAAAAGGTGAGGTTTACCTCGTTGGCGCAGGTCCTGGTGATCCAGAACTCTTGACCTTAAAAGCATTGCGTTTAATGCAACAAGCCGATGTGGTGATTTATGATCGTCTGGTCTCTGCATCAATCATGGACTTGTGCCGCCGTGATGCAGAGAAGATCTACGTTGGTAAAGCACGATCTAATCATGCAGTGCCACAAGAAGGGATCAATGCCTTACTGGTAAAATATGCCAGTGAAGGCAAGCGCGTTTGTCGTCTAAAAGGCGGTGATCCGTTTATCTTTGGTCGTGGCGGTGAAGAGATTGAAGAGCTGTTTGCTGCGGGCGTAGCTTTCCAGGTTGTTCCAGGTATTACTGCTGCGTCTGGCTGCTCAGCCTATGCTGGTATTCCATTAACTCACCGTGATTATGCGCAAAGCGTGCGTTTCCTGACAGGCCATTTAAAAGAGGGTTCACCAGAGCTGCCTTGGAATGAACTGGTCTATGAAAACCAGACACTGGTACTGTATATGGGACTGGTTGGACTGGAAAAAATCTGTGCACAATTGATTGAGCATGGTCAGCGTCCAGATATGCCTGTGGCCCTAGTCTCAAAAGGCACCACACCAGAGCAAAAAGTAGTGGTGGGAACGCTCCAAGATATTGCATCGAAAGTGAATGAGCACCATATTCAGGCACCAACTTTGACCATTATTGGTGAAGTGGTGCGTTTACGTGAAAAACTTAAGTGGTCGTAAACGACCACTTAACTCCTCCCAAGAGTAGAGAAAAGCTGTGATCCATGTTGTTTTATATGAGCCTGAAATTCCTGCCAATACAGGTAATATTATTCGCCTATGCGCAAATACGGGAGCACAGTTGCATTTAGTCAAGCCGCTGGGCTTTGAACTGGATGACAAAAAGCTAAAACGTGCCGGTCTGGATTACCATGAATATGCCAATATGCAAATCTGGGAAAATATTGAAGAATGTCTGGTAGATTTGGCTTCTCAAGGCATTGGTGCAGATGCGGTCTATCCATTGACGACTAAAGGTTCTGAAACCCCACATACTTCAGACTTAAATCGTCCTGTGGCTTTATTGATGGGGCCGGAAACACGCGGCCTGCCAGAAAATGTGCGTATGATGTTTCCGAAAGAACACTGGATCCGTCTGCCAATGGCTGAGAATTCGCGTAGTCTGAACCTGTCCAATGCGACAGCAGTGATTGTGTACGAGGCCTGGCGTCAGCAGGGGTTTAAAATGCTTTAATTAGTTTCTTTTTTTAAGAAAAGCTGCCAATTGGTGGCTTTTTTTATTTATGTAACAAGGCTTGTGCAGTGGTTGGTCATTGGGCTTATCTTCGGTATAAATAGTTGAGAACATGGAAAAAGGGAAAGAACTTGAATAAGGGGTGGATCACAGCAAGTTGTGCGGTTTTATTAATGTTTAGTGGAGCAAGCCAGGCACAGCCAGAACCACAACAGCCAGTAGAAGAGGTAAAACCGCTTACTCAGGAGGAAATCAGGCAGGGTATGGCAGAGATGCAGCAGCAACTGAATGAGCGTATTGAAGCTTGGGGTAAAACCCTTAGCAAAGATGATTTTGAATGGAGTTGGCGCGGACGGATTCTGAATCAACCAAAACGTCAGGAAGTGTGTAATATCTTCCAGGGTGTGGTGAATGAAACCTATCATCTGGCTGTACAAAACAAGGCGCGTTTGAGTCCTGAAAGTCAGGAGGTTTTAAAAAATCGTAATCTATTTATCGAACGGCTTGGTTATAAAGACAATATTGTTGATACCCGCATGGGCTTTAACTGTCGTCTAAAATGATTTTGAACTGAACTAAAAAATAAACAAATCAGAACTAAAAAAGGCGCACTAAGCGCCTTTTTTATTTGAATAAGAAGGATATTATTTATCATCAAATTCATTGTGCTGAGGAGCAGGGTGCTTGAAGCCTTTGGTCTTATAACCCAGGTACAAGATACCGCCAAATGCCCAGATCAGACCGTATTTAAGCGAAGCTTCGTCGACTTCTAGCCATAATGCAAACACTGAAATGAAGCCAAGTAAGGGAACGACGACAAAATTCATGATCTCTTTGGCACTCTTCGTGCGGCCATCACGCAGTGCATAACGTGAAATCACCGACAAGTTGACGAAACTGAATGCAGTTAACGCACCAAAGCTGATCAGTGACACGACAAAGTCAAGATCCATGAAACCAGCAGTTAAAGCAACTGCACCAGCGATCAGGATGTTGTATGACGGTGTGTAGTTTTTCGGACTGATGTGACCAAAGATTTTTTTGTTAATTACGCCATCACGACCCATTACGTACATCAGACGAGACACACCCGCATGCGCTGAAATACCAGAAGCCATAACTGTCACAATCGCAAAGTAAAGTACCACTGTCTTAAATGCCACACCACCTACTGCTTGTAAAATATCAGGCTGTGTTGCAGCGATATCTTCAAAGTAGGTTTTTGGATCATTCGGGAAGAAGATCTGCATGAAGTAAGTACTGATGATGAAAATGATACCCGCTATTAATGCAGTCAAGAAAATCGCTTTAGGCAAAGTTTTTTCAGTATCTTTGGTTTCTTCAGCCAGTGAACTTAAAGAGTCAAAACCTGTAAAAGAAAAGCACAGTAAGGTTGCACCGGTAATCAAGGCAGCAACAGAGGTGAACTCATTCCAGAATGGCTCTAAACTCCATAATTGATACTTTGCATCGACTAATGTGCCGTCTGCATTTACACCACCTTCCAGAAGTTGATAAACCATCCAGGTGAAGTATGCAATGACGCCCAACTGTACAAATACAATCATACTGTTGAAGTTGGCAACAAATTTTGCACCGCGGAGGTTAATCGCAGTCATGAACGCTGTTAAACCAATGACCCAGACCCAATGATTCATATCTGGGAAAAGTGCTTCCAGATAAATCACAGCCAAGATGATATTGACCATCGGTGATAACAGGTAATCTAGTAATGATGACCAACCCACCATGAAACCAACATTTGGGTGGATGGATTTTTGGGCATAGGTATAGGCCGAACCCGAAGATGGGTAGCGACGAATCATATGACCATAGCTCAAAGAGGTTAACAAAATTGCAATCAGTGCAAAAATGTAAGAGGTAGGAACGTGAAAGTTACTTTCTTCAGATACCAGACCAAAAGTATCAAACAAGGTCATGGGTTGAATATAAGCTAAACCGATAATAATGATGTGCCAGAGTCCCAGCGTTTTTTGCAGTTTAGCTGCCGATTGAGTCCCAGAGAAATTTGTCAACGGCGTTATCCTCTTAATCGTTGATCAAGGATCAGTCATATTGAATAAGGATCGTTTGAGACGAACGATCCCCCCTACAAATTAAGCAAAAGCGCGCCAATCTACTCTAGAATGAACATTTTTGCTAGCAATTTTTTTGAGATTACTACAGCATGAAATATGCCAAAATTATCATGATTGATGATGAAATTTTCATGCAAGATAAAAGCCTGATGCTTAAAAAAACACCAGGCTCTAAATTTTCGCTATATTCGCTTATTTTTCAGGAATTACCAAGCTTTTTTTAAGATGGTTTTCAAATCTTCCAGCGTGGCTTCTTTCGGGTTATAAATGATGGAACCATCATTTAATGCTTTCTCGGCAACTTCATCCAGTTGTGCCTCAGAAACCTTGCCTGTTTCACATAATGTACGTGGTAATTTAGTCAGGCTATAAATACGGTCACGCATCGCCTGAATGGTTGCAATCGCTTTATTGGCACGCAGATGCCCCGGGGTCTGTGCATAGATATCCGGGCCAGCCAGTGGCAGAAGCAGCTCTGCAATCTTGCCACCATTCACTTCCTTGTTGTATTCCAGGACATAAGGCAGGAACAGGTTCATACATAGTCCATGCGGCAAGTGAGCCACCGCACCGAGCGCATGACCGAGTGAATGCACCAGACCAACCATCGAGTTCGAGAAAGCGATCCCAGCCATGGTAGAAGCTTGTGCCAGTTCCAGACGACCTTGAGCATCAGACGGATTATCCAGCACCTTAAACAGATTCTCACTGACTTTCTTCACTGCTGCAGTGGCATAAGCATCTGAAATCGGATTAGCTGCCATACAGGTATAGGCTTCAACCGCATGGGTCATCGCGTCCATTGCAGTCATTGCCGTTAAATGCGGTGGCAAAGTCTGGGTCATACGTGGATCAAGAATTGCAGCATGCGGCATCAGATAATAAGATGCGAACGGCATTTTCAGGTTCTTTTCAGTATCCGATACCACTGCAACCATGGTTACTTCAGAGCCTGTTCCAGACGTGGTTGGAATCACGAAAAATGGTTTTAAGGGCTTTGGCAGGTTATGTGCGCCAGAATATTTAAGCAAGTCATCACCACCTTCAGAGACCAGAATGTTGGTCGCTTTTGAGGTATCGATAACTGAACCGCCACCGATGGCAATAATCGCATCGCAGTTATTGTCACGATATAGTTGTGCAGCACGACGTACTGTACCTAAGCTCGAATCGGGTGGGACATCATCAAAAATCGCTGCAATCTCTGCATCCGTCGATTCAAAAGCAGCTTCAATCGGCACAAGCAGGTTATTGGCACGTACGCCTTTATCGGTAATGATGAGTGGACGTTTGGCACCTAAAGTCGAGAGTTCAAACGGAATATGTTCGAGCGCAGCATGACCGGCAATCACCTTGACTGGACAGAAAAATTCATAATAAGGCTTGGTCATGTTAGGCACTCCGTTTCAAATAAGATTGAGCAATTTTTAAATAGATGCTGCTTGCTTCAGTTAATTTTTCTTTCAGGCTGAGATTACTTGGATATTCTTTGACAGCCAGTTGTGCCACCATTTTCGGCAAAATCAAGGCTTCCATTTTATTCAGACAACGCACCAGACGAATAGCATAAGAGATATCACCATCGGCAATCATGCGGTCATGGGCAAAGGCCTGTGAGGTACTTTCCTGAAATGAAAAGACCAAAAAGGCATGATGCAGATGCTTAAAAGTGATCGTAAGGTCAGGTGCAGTGTCCATAGATTTCACGAGTTCAAGTTGCTTCTCTTCAGTAACCCGGGCAATAAATGCCGGGCCGTGGGGGAAGACTTTCATGGAAAGACTGAAATTCGCCGGAAACTGGGCAACTTCCTTTTTGATTTCTTCATCGACCTGGCTTGCCATGACTAAGCCTCTGCCAATCACATCCATCATGAGTTTGACATAGGCCTGTTGCAAAGCAGGTTTAACGGATTTAGTTGCAATCACGTGATGATCCCTACCTGGAATATTATTGGTTTAGAGTAATTACTCTAATTTATTTATTGTTGAAATGCAAAGGCTTTATCTTTGCTCGACGCTAACGTCCTTAAAGTAACCGCTGCTGGTTAAAGTTTCAATAATTTCGACACACAAGTCAGCAAATTTTGGCGGGTTGTTGACCAAGTCGTTAATGCGGACCATTTCCAGTCCTGCATAGCCACATGGATTGATGGTATGGAAACCTGTCAGGTCACAGTCAATATTCAAGGAAAGACCATGATAGCTGCGACCTTTACGGATTTTAAAGCCGAGGGAACCAATCTTCCGTTCATTGACATAGACACCGGGTGCATCCGGTTTGGCATAGGCTTCAATATCATGCTTCTTGAGTAGCTCAATCATCAGGTTTTCGGCATAAGACACCAACGTACGGACATTCCAGCCAAGACGGTTCAGGTCAAACATAAAATACGCCACCAGCTGGCCCGGACCATGCCAGGTCACTTGACCGCCACGATCGGTCTGAATTACCGGAATATTGGATGACATCAGAATATGTTCCGGCTTACCCGCTTGCCCTTGAGTCAGGACATCATGGTGCTGCAAAATCCACAACTCATCCGGGGTGTTTTCATCACGGTTTTCAGTCAGGGCTTTCATTTCCAGAAAGCGGTCTTCATAGGGAGTCAGGTCATTATATTGACGAATAATCAGGCAGGGTTTTTGAACCGCATCAGTCACAGTGTGCGTCCTTGGAAAGATTAAAAAATACTGCCAATAATTATAATGATTTCAGCGGCAGATAGGGGAGTGATTGCTCGTCATTGTCTACAGTAAATTCATAAGCATAAAAAAAACACGCCCATAAGCGTGTTTTTTTATGTACCTGGCATGAAGCAAAATCAGGTTTAAAGCGCAGTTTTGATCAGCGGACAAGCGGCTAAGTCGGCATAGACCGCATGAACTTGTTCCAGTTCTAGAAAACGGAGCTGTGCAGTGATCGAATGATATTTACCTGTACGTGAAGGCGTAACGGTCATTTTACTGCCATCAAATTCAGGAAAATGCTTTACAAAGATCTCATTTACGGCCTGATGCAACTCAATACCAGCAAGGCCAATCAGTTTGATCGGATAGTCCATCGGGAACACCCAGAGATGTTCCTGTAATTCGCGAGAAGGTGTACGGTCTAACATGGTAGTCCCCTTATTTGAAACGCCTGCAATCATGCAGGCGTTTGGGTCTGTCTTGGCTAGTTAAAATGGAGACCCTGAAACAAATTTCAAGTCTCCAGAACAAGCATCAAATCTTAATCATTCTCAAGGAATGAACGCAGGTGTTCAGAACGGGAAGGATGACGCAGCTTACGTAAGGCTTTCGCTTCAATCTGACGGATACGTTCACGGGTTACGTCGAACTGCTTACCTACTTCTTCCAAGGTATGGTCAGTTGGCATGTCGATACCAAAACGCATTTTCAGGACTTTCGCTTCACGTTCAGTCAGGTTTTCCAGTACTTCACGCGTCGCTTCTTTCAGGCCTTCTGACGTTGCCGCATCCACAGGAGAGGTGATGTTGCTGTCTTCAATGAAGTCACCCAAATGCGAATCTTCATCATCACCGATCGGTGTTTCCATCGAAATCGGTTCTTTGGCGATTTTAAGTACTTTACGAACCTTCACTTCATCCATTTCCAGACGTTCGCCCAGTTCTTCCGGAGTCGGTTCACGGCCCATTTCCTGAAGCAATTGACGAGATACACGGTTGATCTTGTTAATGGTTTCGATCATGTGTACTGGAATACGGATAGTACGTGCCTGATCCGCGATTGAACGGGTAATCGCCTGACGAATCCACCAGGTTGCATAAGTCGAGAACTTGTAACCACGACGGTATTCAAACTTGTCTACGGCTTTCATCAGACCAATGTTACCTTCCTGAATCAGATCCAGGAACTGCAAGCCACGGTTGGTATATTTCTTCGCAATCGAAATGACCAGACGTAAGTTCGCTTCAACCATTTCTTTCTTGGCACGGCGCGCTTTCGCTTCACCCACCGCCATACGTTTGGCGATGTCTTTGATGTCACGAACTTTCAGATCAAGTTCTTTTTCAATGTCTGCAATCTTTTGCTGGAATGCTAGCACGTCAGGACGTACTTTTTCCAGATAAGCTTTTTGATCAGCAGGCGCTTTTGCAATTTGCTCATCTAACCAGGCTGGATTAGATTCCTGACCCGGAAAAGAAGTACGGAACTGGGTACGGTCCATGCGGCCACGACGGACTGCATAACGCATTACTTCACGTTCTGCACTACGGATCTGGTCGTGGGTACCACGAATCATTTCTGAAATGATATCGAACAGGCGCGGTGTGAACTTGAACATCATGAACACAGTAGCTAAAGCTTGCAGTGCGTCTTCTGCTTCTTTGCTGTTGCGGCCATGCTTTTCAATAACAGCCTTGGTATTTTTCCAGGCATCTGAAAGTTCAGCAAAACGAACTTTAGCGATTTCTGGATCTGGACCTGAGTCACCTTCAGAATCGTCATCACTGTCAGACTCTTCTTCATCTTCCTCATCATCCAGTTTTACATCTTTGGTTGACTTGGTAGTTGCTTCTTCATCTTCTTCGATGTCAGCGACTTCTTCCAGCACTTCTGGAATATCATCATCAGTTTCAGGGTCTAAATAACCTGAAAGCAGGTCGGCCAGGCGGCGTTCGCCAGCTTCATAATCTTTGTATTCTTGTAGTACAACTTCTACGGCATTTGGCCAGTAAGCAATGGAGTGAAGAACGTCACGGATCCCTTCTTCAATACGTTTTGCAATGCTGATTTCGCCTTCACGCGTTAAAAGTTCAACAGTACCCATTTCACGCATATACATACGTACTGGGTCAGTTGTACGACCTGGCTCATTTTCTACAGATGCAAGTACTGCTGCAGCTTCTTCTTCTGCAACTTCATCGGCAGCTTCTGCAGTATCCTCAAACATCGCATCATCAGATTCAGGCGCGCGATCATGTACCGGAATGCCGACGTCATTCAACATCTGAATGATATCTTCAATCTGTTCACTTTCTG
The DNA here is from genome assembly GCF_002918965.1 of Acinetobacter sp. ACNIH3. Taxonomy (NCBI): domain Bacteria; kingdom Pseudomonadati; phylum Pseudomonadota; class Gammaproteobacteria; order Moraxellales; family Moraxellaceae; genus Acinetobacter; species Acinetobacter sp. ACNIH3. The sequence goes on from NZ_PQLP01000003.1 coordinate 138,011, forward strand.
TGATTGAGTCCGGGAGATGATCGTTAACCTCAGCGAAGGTTAAATAACCTTGTTCTTTGCCTCGGCTAATCAGAGCCGCTACTTGCGAAGTAGGGGAAGTCATATCGCTCATCTTTGCTTACTCTTCGTTGAATCTGTGACAGTAAAAAATCGTACAACTCTGCACGACTTAAGCTCATTAAATTTAGTGAATAGCCTACATATTTCATCAGATTATTCAGCATCGAGGCTGTCTGACAAAATATTTAAAATGAAATTCAGTAATTTAAGATGGGGATGAATTTGTTATTTTCAAGTCCAGCCCCGGCGTATCTGTATCTGACCAAAAATATAATAGTCAAAAAATATAAGGACGCAGGGTGGATTATATCATGCCATACAATTTACTTGGAAAAAAAGCCCTAATTACAATTTTAAGATACTAAAATTTAAATAAAACTTGACAAGTATTTTTAGGCAAGATAAATAGCGCCTAGGACCCTTTACATTTTTCACAATGAGGTAGTTTTAGTGTCTTCTACAGATTTTGAACTAGATGATAACTACGGTGATGATGATGTTAGCTTCGATGAGGCTTCCAGCAAGCTCAGCGCAAAAGAGTCGTTGGAAAAACGTCGTTTGATTGATGACCTGTTGACTCAACGCCGCCTCGAGCGCGAACTCAAAGATTTTGACTATGACTTCGACGATGACGATGACTTCGACGACGAAGATTAAGCAATTCGGATTTAGCATGGCCTGAATAAATGCTATGCTAGGCCTTTCGGAATTTCTAAGTTTGGATATTAGATGAGTGCTTTAGATTTAGACCTGTTGAGTGACTATCTGGATGGCGACCAAAATGAGTATGGTCTGGATTTCGCGGCAACTCACGGTTTCCTGTGTGCAATTGCAGTAGGTCCGCAGTTTGACAGATGGCTGGATGAGCTTTTTGATAACAATCAGAAAAAAGTTCCAGCAGCAATCATCGAACAGGTTAAAGTATGGCTGGAATCTATCCGTCAAAGCTTGGCCAATGAAGAAGGCATCACTTTCCCGTTTGAAATCGAGGAAGCAGATACCGAATCAAGTCTTGGTGACTGGAGTGTAGGCTTTGTTGATGCCATGTTCCTGAACGAAGAAGCATGGTTTGCAGAAGAATTTGAAGAACAACTGGTGGATTTAACTCTGCCAATCATGGTCTTCAGTGGAATTGACGAAGAAGATCCACAAATGGAAACTTTCCGTCGTAATGGCCAATTAATGGACGAGCTTGCGGAAGAAATTCCAGAAAACCTGAATGAATTGTACCTGATGTATCATACACCAGATTAATTCTCCCAAATGAAAAAAGCACCTTCGGGTGCTTTTTTCATATTTGCTTTTTTTATATCTGTAATTTTAAGCTAAGCAGTTATTCCTTGGCCTGTTTTTTTGCTTCCAAACCCTTAAGAGCGCTTTTACTCATCCAGCCGAAACATAAGGCAAGGACAACATATTGAATCGCCAAGCCTAGCAGCAATACGCTTATCCAGATGCCAAAAGATAAAGATTCCAGCATACCGAGGATAATTTCCCGTTGTTCTGCAATACCCAATATTGACAAGGATAAGATCAAGCCAATGAGTACGCTAATGCCTAGACACCCCCAAATTAACTGTTTTTTCTCTATAGCACTTGGTAGACGCTGTTGATCCTGAACAAATTTGATCGCTGCCGCTGCCCCTGCACCGAATAATGCCGGGATGGCAGTGCTGCTGCCAGGCAAATCGATAAACATATTTAAACCAGCGACAATCAGAATCGCGACCAGATAAACTATAGTGAAATAGCCAAAATATTTTTTAATCATCATTTTTATCTCGAATATTGTGTTTTTATTGTTGTTGCTTGTGTGGTTGAAAATGGGAAAAGCTATACCAACAAGTTTGTTTATTTTAATAATTTGCTCGAATATTCGGCAAGATAAATTAAAAGAATACGACGAATGTCACGTGAAGCATAGAAGGATCACGTGACATGATTTGAACTCGATTGAAATTAAGCATGTTTCTTTGGCTGTTTAGCCAAGCTATAGTGGGTATAGCCATGATAGGCGACATGAAACAGGGCAGCATGCAAGGCAATCAAGGCAGCGACAATAAATGAATTTGGGCCTCGGCCTGTATAATTCATTCGGCGCAGAATTTCCTCGGTATAAGGGTGCAGCCAGATCATCACCAAGATAAAAATAAAGCCAAGGCTCATGGCAATAATGGTAGAGCCCCAGACCAAGGTATTTTTTTCCTTGGCGTCAGGGACACGCAGTTCCTTATGCACAAAATGCCGGGCACTCAAGAATGCTGCTGCAATTAATGCAGGAATGAAAATAATGGCACCCAAGTTTAACCAATACACAATCATGCCAACCAAAACCAGTAAGGCAAGATAAACGGCTGCAAAATATTTAAGATAATGCGACATCGTTCTGGCCTCCTTAACAGGACTTACTATTCAGGATGGACGATTTTTGCGTTGATGTCTACGGTACAGAACCCAGCCGATAATAATCGCTACAATTGCAATAATGATATAACTGACCTTGCTAAAAATCTGATGCATCAAGTTCTGATTTTCGCCGAAATAAAATCCAATACAGGCCAGAAAAGTCGTCCAGATGATTGTTCCCAAGCTGCTATAAAACATGAATTTCCAGAAGGGCATACGACTCATTCCAGCAGGAATACTGATCAGGGAGCGCACTGCGGGAATCATACGTCCAACAAAAACAATGCGATGACCATACTGCTCGAACCATGCTAAAGATTTTTTTACATCATCAGATTTAATAAACAGATATTTACCATAGCGGTCGACAAATCTGAAAATCGATTCATGACTGAATTTATAACCAATCCAGTAAAGTAAGGCAGCAGCCAGCAGGGAGCCGAGGCAACCCGCAATGATCACGCCGACCAGTACTAATTGACCTTGGGACGCGGAATAGCCCGCAGATGGCATAATGATTTCAGAGGGAATAGGCGGGAAGACATTGTCGAGGAACATGAGCAGGGCAATACCCCAATAGCCCAGCTGTTCCATAATAGAAATAATCCAGTCAGTTAGATTCATAAGCAGCAGTTAATTGAAAATACTGCTTTTATCCTACGGAGTATTCCAGAATGGGTAAAGTAGATAAATTGTAGATCGCACAAATCAGCTATGCGTGAGGGTATAGATATAAACTCGACGCAGCAGATAGGCACTGAATACTGGCAATATACTTAATAGCAAAAATTGCACGATGCCAGTGTTGATGTGATAGCCAATAAATAGCGCTAAGATCGCACCAATAACAGTTCCTAGCACAACAATAAAAAGATGTGATTCATGTTCCAGCTGGTCCATGACTTCAACAGTCCGCTGTACTTTTACTTGATCCTTGCGTTGAAACTGAACAATATTATCTTCATATTTTGCGTAGGATTTTGCCATTTTGTGTTCCTTTTCATATAAAAAATATATTTAGTAATTAAACACTTAGGTGGAAAATGATTACTGTATATAGATTATCAAGACTTTTTCTTTTTAAAGGGGAATCTTGGTAAAAGCGTGTTGAGATTTTTATTTAGATTGTGAAGTTTGTGTAAAAAAAAAAGCCCTCAAATGAGGGCTTGTATACATCTAGTTACATTCTACACATTATAAACGTTTACGTTTTGCAGCGAGGATTTGTGACTGGCGCATACGGAAGCCTTCTTTTTGCTTCTCAGTTGTTTTGTCAATACAGTACACACAAGATACACCGTGTTCATAGCTTGGTAAGGCTGCTTCCTCGGGAGTGAGTGGCCAGCCACATGCATGACATTTAGTATTTTGACCTTCTTCCATACCGTGAGTCACGGCAGTACGGCCATCAAATACGAAACATTCACCTTCCCATAGACTCTCTTCTGGTGGGGTTTCTTCCAGATATTTCAAAATACCACCTTTCAGGTGATAAACCTCAGTAAAGCCTTCTTGAAGAAGTAAAGAGGTTGATTTTTCACAGCGGATCCCGCCTGTACAGAACATGGCAATTTTCTTGTCTTTGTGCTGTTCCAGATTCTGTTTTACGTATTCCGGGAATTCGCGGAAAGTTTCAGTTTTCGGGTCAATCGCACCCTTAAATGTACCGGCCTTGTATTCGTAGTCATTACGGGTATCGACCAGAATCACGTCATCACGCGCAATCAGCTCGTTCCATTCTTTAGGATCAAGGTAATGACCGACAAGATCACGTGGCTTAACAGGTACCCCTAACGTCACGATTTCTTTCTTCAGTTTGATCTTCATTTTACGGAATGGCTTGTCAGAGCTATGAGACTCCTTGTATTCCATTTCGTTGAAGCCTTCGTTTAGAAGGAACTGATGTACTTTGTCGATGGCTTCACGGTTACCTGCAACGGTACCGTTAATGCCTTCGCCTGCCACAATTAGAGTACCGCAAAGGTCGATGGTTTTTACCAGGTCAAGGAGGCGTTGCTGAAGACCTGCGGGGTCTTGAACTTCCTTAAATTGATAAAGTGCGGCAACAACCCAACCAGTCGTCGCTTGCTGTTCTACAGGTGCAAGCTGTTCTACAGTAGCGTTCATGGAATACTCCAACGTAGCATGATATTTGAAAGGCGCACATTTTAACGTGATTTGCATGATTATGCGAGTAAAACCCATAGCATTTATAGGGACTTCAATTCATGCAGGAGAGCGTGTATAGTCTTGCCCGACCCGGTATTATTACAGACCTGCCTGTGCTGAAATGATCAGCAATGTTGGAGTAAGTTTTGAGTTCAGATCGTCGTATTGCATCTTTAACCCCATGTGCAGGGCGTTGCTCGACCGTATTTGGTGATGCGGTATGTCGCGGTTGTCGCCGTTTTAATCATGAAGTGATTCAGTGGAATACCTATACGGCTGAACAGCATAACGCAGTATGGCAACGTCTGGATGCTCAACTTGATCAGATTCTAGTCCCGATGCTGCCTCTGGCAGATATGGCCCATGTCGAGAAATTTGTATTGTCCAAGCGGGTGCGGTTGCGTGATGATGCCAGTAAAGGGCGTAAGCTCTATCATGCATTAAAATTGTGTGAAAAAAACCGGCATTTGACTGATGAGAGTGGCCTAGGCATTCATTACAAACAGGTACGTCCGATTTGGGATGAATTTGAACGTCGAGTATTGGCATTGGCAAAAGCCAGTTATGATCTGGCATTCTTGCGTGCTGATGGGATGAGTCAGCATCTGATCCAGATGGAAGAAGAGGACGAGTAGGTCCTCTTTTTTTATACTGACTATATTAGACAAGGAGGAATGGGGTGAATATTACCGAATATCTGCTGTATTGTCTGGCCGTAGTAATCATGATCGCGACACCCGGGCCAGTAATGTTACTGGTCGCTAGTGCCGGGCTCAAAGGCGGCTATAAGCATGCCTTGCAGACTATTTTCGGGACTAACTTTGCCTCACTGGTTCTGATTGGTTTATCCATTCTCAGTCTAAAAGGTCTTCTGGTTGTTAACGAAAATTGGCTGAATGGCATTAAGCTACTTGGCTGTTTGTATATTGCCTGGCTGGGAATTCAGATTTTCAGGGAAGTCTGGCAAGGGCAGGGATCAACTGGACCACAAAGCCTGCAGCCTGTACAGGGCGGCTTTCGTACCGGTTTTCTGGTAGGTATTTCTAATCCCAAGGATATTATTTTCTTTGCCGCCTTTTTTCCGCAATTTATAGGCATTAGCCCAAACCTCGATTTAAGCTTGGTGATTCTGACAATCAGCTGGATTGTTCTGGATTTCCTCACCCTGTCACTGGTGTATCTGGGGTTTCAGCGATTATCTCGGTCTCAGCTTTATCCGCATTTACTGGGGCTATGCGGCTTGATCTTGTTAATGGTTGCACTGTATGGAATTTATTCCATCTTCAGTTAATTCAATCAATATACATGACACAAAAAATCCCGAACCAAATGCCGGGATTTTCTTTTTAAATAGACTTATATATTGTGTTGCTGGCGATACTTTACCAGTTCGTCAATAGTAATTACGATTAGTTGATGCGTCTGTGCATATGACAGAACCTGAATACCAGAAGCCATGCTGCCATCCGGATTAGTCAGTTCACACAACACGCCGGCAGGTTTTAAACCAGCCAGACGCGCAAGGTCAATAGTACCTTCAGTATGACCACGCCGGGTTAAGACACCACCTTCACGGGCGCGTAATGGGAATACATGACCAGGACGATTCAGATCACTGGCAACTGCCCCGTCTTTAATCGCTGTTTTAATTGTAGTCGTGCGGTCTTTGGCAGAAACACCGGTTGTTACACCCTCTGCTGCTTCGATACTTACAGTAAAGGCAGTTTTAAACTGACTAGAGTTATCTTGTACCATTGGTGGCAACTCTAAATGATTTGCCAGCTCATCAGTCAGACATAAGCAAACGATGCCTGAACCATCACGAATCATACGCGCCATGGTTTCTACAGTTAAAGTTTCAGCTGCCACAATCAGATCGGCTTCATTTTCACGGTCAAAATCATCCATGACCAGGACAGGTTTGCCTTGGCGGAGATCTTCGAGTGCCTGAAGGATACGTTGTTCAGCAGGGGCTAAAGCAGAAAAGAAAATTTCGGGTTGAATCAAACTTGACATTGAAATGCTCACCTAAACTAAAAATATGATTGAACATTTCAGGACTGAGTGAAAATAGGCTTATAGCAAAAACAGGTGTATGCACGGCATACAGCCTTGGTGCTGCTTTCGTCTTCTTTCATCCGGACTATACCGTCGGCTCTGGATTTGCACCAGATCTGCAGATCAATCGAAATTGACCGCTCGTGGGCTGATTCAAGCCTGATTATAACAAGCTGAAATTACCACCGGTGGGGAATCACACCCCGCCCTGAAGCGATGTAGGATCATTATAGTCCTGATTTTAAAAAAATGGGATGGTTGAAATGGAAAGTAATTTGCAGAATTTTAGATAAACAAAACAGATAATCTGAATTACCCAAGTTTTTAGCAAAATACTGGAAACATGCTATGGTGTGAGGAAGATTAGAAATCCTTCAATCATTCTAACAATGCATAAAACTGAGCTGATTCGAAATAATCAATTTTCGCCCTTGCTGTTCTGCAATGTAGAAGTACTACGTTATTTAAAAATCTTGGGCTTGGCACTCATCACGGTCAGTTTGCTGTATTTAATGGCAGCGAACTGGTGGATGCTACCGGATCCGGTTCAGCTGGCAATCCCGATGCTGATTTTATTCTGTAGTGCAGCAGCAAGTATTTACTTCGACCAGCAGGAATGGGTGAGACAGAGTCTGGATACGGTATCTGGTCTCATGCTGGGTTTAAGTCTGGCAGTGATTGGGCAGATTTATCAAACTGGCGCAGATAGTTATCTGTTATTTCTGCTCTGGTCAGCCTTGCTCCTACCATGGCTCTATCGCTTCAATATTGGCATTTTTGTCATGCTTTGCGTAGTGAGCCAGCTGATGTTGTATCTGTATTTTAAACAGAGCTTCTGGATGGGAAGAGCAGAAGGGTTGTATTTGCTTGGTCTAAATTTGCTGACAGCACTTAGCTTTGCGTATGCCATGCGCTATTACTCGCTGCTACGTTTTCTGTTTATCACATTTGTGATCGTGATTTCGATCAGCAGCATGATGCAGTTTACCCATCACTTTAAGCTGATCTATTTAGCTTCTTCAGTTGTTTTACCGACAGGTGCCGCATTTTATTTTTATAGGAAACATCAGGCGCTAGAAGCCATTCTTCTCATTGCAGGTTTGGCTGCCAGTGTGAGCTTATGGGTATTTGAACTGGTTGAAAATCAACTGACCAATTCAGCTGCTGGGCTATTTATGCTGGCTGTGCTGATTTTTGGCTGGTTTGCCTTAATCAGTTTTGCTTTAAATAGAATTTTTCCACAAACCAAATTCTCCGTGATTCCTCTGGCACTCGGTGCCTGGATTTCCGGGATTATTCTTGCAGTCCTGTTACTGACTTACTGGGAAGCATTTTCAATCTTAATGGGGATCATCTTTATAGGCATCGCCTGGAAACTGCAGGGTCAGCAGCTTTCAGTTTTTATGCGCCAGTTTGCCTATTGCTTATGGATCTGTGGTCAGGCAGCAGTTTTAATTCATACAGAACTGCTCACCGACAGTATGGTTGTAGTCTTGCTGCTGCAATTATTAATACTGGGGCTTACTATCATCAAACGGATGCACTGGTCTATTTTGACCCTGCAGCTGCTGATTACCCATGCATTAGCAATCGTGGTTCTGATCTTAGAAAATTCTTTTAAACATGATGATATCGTGATCAGTATCATACCCAGCTTGAACTATGTCATTTTCATCGGACTATTCCTAACAGCTCATTATTGGCAATCTTCGCATTATCAGAAAAGTATCTTTCTCTGGATGATTGCCATGCTGACAGGTTCAGCGGTGGTTCAGGCGGTAACCGGATTAGAGCACTGGCAGAGCATCGGACAGATCAGCTTTGACCAAATTCTGCTGTTTTATATTCTTCCGAGCTTATTGTTGTTCAGTTTTATTTGGCAAAACTGGCAACAATTTTCTGAAAAATGGCTGTGGTTAATTCCGGTTCTGGGTTTATTACTGATCCTGTTGGGCTATTTTGAAATTTTTATCATTATGCTGCTCATGGCTTGGGCTGTAGTCTATCAGCAACGAATGATTCAAGCCCTATCGATTTTATTGCTGATCTTTTGGTTATGGATGCTGTATTACAATCTGGGGCTGAGTTTCCTGGTAAAGAGCCTCACGATTTTCATCTCAGGTCTCATGGTTTGGTGCATGGTCTATGGCTTAAAGCAGGTAAGGATTAGATCTGGTCAGGAGGAAACTGCATGAAAAAGTTTCTTCCTCTGATTCTGGCCGGATTCAGTATTCTGATCTTTGTGGGGCTGATCCTCAAACATGAACATCATTTAGCGAACAGCCAGTCCATCTTTGTTGAGCTTGCTCCGGTCGATCCGCGCTCAATCTTGCAAGGCGATTATATGGCACTGAATTATGAGCTGCATTTCGAGGGTGATGCTGAAGCTGACCGTGGAGAAGAGGGTGGTTTAGCGGATAAGAAAATTGCAGCCTTAGAAAAGCGTATTCAGGATCAGACACATCTTTTAAGCTATGTGCAGCTAGATGATCAGCATCGTGTGATTCAAACCAGCTTGGATGAAAATCTTTTAAAAACTCATCAGGGAACTTCCGCGCGTTTGCTTCTAAAAAATCCTTCCAACCGATTGGCCAATTTATATCCGGCAGCGAATAGCTTTCTGTTTGCAGAAGGATTGGAGCCATGCTATCACAACGCAAAATATGCCGAGATTAAAGTTAAAGATAATGGACAGGCTTTATTGGCGAATCTGGTAGATCAGAATCTGCGAGCTTTAAATTGCGAAAGCCAAAAAGACTGGGTACAGGGCAGTTAATTAAGGTTTATTTTTAGAAGTATTTTTCAATAAAAAAGCCCGCATATTGCGGGCTTTTTAAAATCTTGGACTTAAGCTACTTGCACAGGAATACAGTTCGCTGTGTGGTTCACCGTGTTGTCTGGATTTGCATAGACAAGGCGTGGTTTGTGGGCATTTGCTTCAGCTTCAGTGAAATCACCGAATGTAGCAATAATTACGATATCACCAACATCAGCCTGATGCGCAGCACCACCATTCACTGAAATGATGCCTGAATTGTCTTCGCCACGAATTGCATAAGTTGCAAAACGTTTACCATTGGTCACGTTCCACACATGAATTTCTTCGTATTCACGAATGCCAGCCAAATCCATCAAAACGCCATCAATTGCACATGAACCTTCATAGTGTAGTTCTGCATGTGTAACGTGAGCACGGTGAATTTTGCATTTTAATAAACGAGATAGCATGGCTAGCGTCCCCTGAGTTGACCTAAGAGTTTGATCATTTGGTTAAATCAATCTTGCTTGCTGTATGGTGAACAATCGAGCAAACGCATTTTGCTCTGAAATGCGTAAGATGGCAAGAAAGATTATTCAACAATTTATAGAATGATCAGTTTGGTTTATAGGCATTGATTTGGTTCATGGCCTGTTGTACTTCACCATTGACCAGCATCTTGATGCGATTCATGGCATGTGCAATCGCGTCATCCATTAAAGTCTGCTCACTGCTCGGTGCCTTACTCAGTACATGACTGGACACGCGTTCCTTAGAACCTGGGTGACCAATACCGATACGTAAGCGATGGAAGTTCGGACCGATGTGCGGCACGATATCGCGCAAACCATTGTGACCACCATGACCACCGCCAGTTTTCAGGCGAATGATTCCTGGATTCATATCCAGCTCATCATGTGCGATCAGGATTGACTCAGGAGCGATATTATAGAATTTGGCAAAGGGAACAACACTTTTACCGACAAGATTCATGAATGTTGTTGGAAGAAGTAGACGAACGTCTTGGCCTTCGATATTACCACGACCGCTAAATCCATTGAATTTTGGGTCTTTTTTGAGGGAAATGCCATATTGTTTGGCAAGGCGTTCTACGAACCAGAAGCCTGCATTATGGCGGGTCTGGGCATACTCAGAACCTGGGTTGCCCAAACCTACAATCAGTGAAATATTTGACACTAATTTACACCATCAACACTTATGCGCGTTTGAAGTCAGCGTGCATAGGTGTGTTTTTAGCTGGGTGACGTTGAAGCGCTTGGATTTTAACGCTTTCAGTTTTGCCGTCGATGTTGATTTCAACAACTTCTTCGAAGAAAGCATTGCTTTCTAAAGCTTTAACAAGCTCACGAAGTTCAAGAGTAACAGCTACAGGAGCAGCTTCGCCACCGTAGATGATCGCTGGAACTTTAGCAGCATGACGAAGGCGGCGGCTCGAACCTTTCCCTTGTTGTGCTACTTCACGTGCTTCTGCGTTTAATACGAAGTTTGCCATGATAGACATCCTATTTAAGTTTTAAATGAACCGGACCTGCGACCGATCCGGTGATAGAAAGCCCCGCCAAATGGCAGGGCTTTGGAAATTCAGCGCTATATTATAGATAAGAATCGAACATTGCGCTAATAGATTCTTCGTTGTTAATACGACGAATTGTTTCAGCAACCATGCTTGCTACTGAAACCTGGCGAATCTTACCAAGAGCTAAAGCTTCTTCTGAAAGCGGAATGGTATCAGTTACAACCAATTCGTCGATTACAGAATTTTTAAGATTTTCAATCGCTTTACCAGACAGTACCGGGTGAGTTGCATAAGCCACCACTTTACGAGCACCAAAAGTTTTCAATGCATCAGCTGCTTTGCAAAGCGTACCCGCTGTATCCACCATGTCATCAACAATGACACAGTCACGATCTTTTACATCACCAATCAAATGCATCACTTGTGATTCATTCGCTTTTTGACGACGTTTATCGATGATTGCCAGGTCGATATCACCCATCTGTTTCGCAACAGCACGAGCACGTACTACACCCCCCACGTCAGGAGAAACAACCATCAGGTTATGATGCTGTTGTTGACGTAAGTCAGCAAGCAATGCTGGAGTACCGTAGATGTTGTCTACAGGGATATCGAAGAAGCCTTGGATTTGGTCAGCATGAAGGTCGATCATCACTACACGGTCAATACCCACAGTCGTCAGCATATCTGCAACAACTTTTGCGGTAATTGGTACACGGCTAGAACGAGGACGACGGTCTTGACGGGCATAACCGAAGTAAGGAATAACGGCGGTAATACGACCAGCACTTGCACGACGCAGCGCGTCAGCCATCACGAGGACTTCCATTAGGTTGTCGTTCGTTGGGGCACAAGTAGGTTGTACGATAAATACGTCTTTACCACGTACATTCTCAGTGATTTCTACAGCAATTTCACCATCAGAAAAGGTAGAAACAGATGCAGCACCTAGAGGAATATGTAAGTGACTTACGACTTTTTGAGCGAATTGTGGATGCGCGGTTCCACTAAAAACGACAAGATTGGGCATGAAGCACCCTTGGCGGTTGGTATGTATGGAAGTAGATGGCAGGGGTAGCTGGATTCGAACCAACGAATGCCGGGATCAAAACCCGGTGCCTTACCACTTGGCGATACCCCTAATGCGGCAGAACTTTAATATTTTTGCGCTATTGTGTCAAGGTAAATTAACACTCTTACTGCAAAACCATGTCCTGTCTTTTTTGAGAAAATGGCAGGGGCGGCTGGATTCGAACCAACGGATGGCGAGATCAAAACCCGCTGCCTTACCACTTGGCGACGCCCCTAATTTGATGACTGTAAGATGGCAGGGGCGGCTGGATTCGAACCAACGGATGGCGAGATCAAAACCCGCTGCCTTACCACTTGGCGACGCCCCTACTACAGTACATCTACAGGTGAAAAATGGCAGGGGTAGCTGGATTCGAACCAACGGATGGCGAGATCAAAACCCGCTGCCTTACCACTTGGCGATACCCCTAACAAACCTTAAAATGACGTAATGGTGATTCTTGTAAACTATTCACCAGGTAAGCTTTACATGGTGCATTTTCAAGAATGTTGGTTACATTCATCTTTTCAGTTACTTCGATAAACACGCAGGCACCTGTACCTGTAAGCTTTGCAACACCGAACTGGTCGAGATACTGCATTGCTTCATCGACTTCAGGATATAAGCTTCTTGCCAGTGGCTCAAAGTTATTTCCGAAATCAGATGGCGTTATCTGATAGGCGCAAAATTTAGAGCTCTTCGTGTCTCTTGTCAACGTTTTTTGTGAAAAAAGCAGTTGAGTGCTGATAAAACAGTCAGGTTTGAGCACAATGAACTGTTTTTGATCTAAGTCAATGAATGTTAAGTGTTCACCGATGCCTTCTGCCCATGCATTTCGGCCATAAACAAAAATCGGCACGTCGGCACCAAGCTTGACACCCAGTTCAGCTAACTGCTCAATTGTTAGCCCACAATCCCAAAGCTGGTTCACGACAATTAAAGTGGTGGCAGCATTCGATGAACCACCACCCAGTCCAGCACCCATCGGAATATTTTTTTCCAGACGGATTTTTAGACCCGAATAAGCTTTTGCATAAGGTTTAAGCACCTGAATCGCACGATAGATCAGGTTTTGTTCCAGATCGACAGATGCCAGCCCTTCAATCTGAATCTGTTTATCTGCAGTTTGCTCAAACTCCAGCCAGTCGCACAAATCAATCAGCTGAAAAATACTTTGCAGCTCATGATAACCATCTGGTCGGCGACCCGTAATGTGGAGAAACAAATTCAGTTTAGAAGGCGAGGGAACACGAATCATGGTTAAGTTTCAATCAAATGCATTAACGATTTTGAATCACCATTGTAATACGGTTTTCACCGCCATTCCCAAGTGTCTGTTTTAAAATCAGGCGGTTTGGCAGACGTGCCTGTGCTGCATAACTGAGATCCACGGTCCAGCCATCTTCAATAATCTGGCTGATGCGTTGAGTATCATCTTTTTGCAATTGGGCATTGCTGGTCGCAGGACGAGCCTGTACCCAATCGACCAGATGGGTAATCGGTGCCTGCCAGCCAGTTGCACGTTGCAGTAGCTCTTCTGGTGTAGCAGCTTTAATCAGACCTGTTTTGGCACTATTCAGTGAAACTTGACCAGGTTGGCCAGAAATCTGGGTTTTGCCTACGCCTAGAATACCCGTCAGTTCAATATCAAATTGTTCCTGCTGCTGTGCCCAGGTAAAGAAGGCACTGCCACTTTGTTGTGGGGTACGCACACCAATCTTGCCTTGGAGCTGGAATTCATTTTCAGCAGTTGGAATTGCCGATGTGGCAGGTTGTTTGGGTTGCGCAATCTGCTGACAACCGGTCAGAATCAAAGTGCCTGATGCAAGGAAGCAACAGGCCAGCTGGCTAAGCTTAGGCATAATAGAATTAACTCGTTTTCATCGGTGGTGATAACAATAACGAATGAAGCTGCTTTAATTCAGGATCATCCGGATAATTTTGTTGTAATTGTTTAAAGACTTGTTGGAATTGTTCAATATCACCGTTCATGTACAGTGAGCGAGCCAGTCGTACGCCAATTTTTGCGCTCGGATTCAGGTTGTAGGCTTTTTCCCAAGCTAGAGCAGCAGTAGCAAAGTCATTTTGCTGATAGCAGATAAAGCCGAAGGTATCTAAAATCGAGGCTTGCTCAGGAGCATATTCCAGTGCTTGCTCGACATAACGACGGGCTTCTTCCAGACGACGGTTCTGCATTGCCAGTGTATAGGCATAGGCATTCAAATAAGCTGGATTATTCGGTTCAATGTTCAATAAGCGTTTCAGCAACTGATCGAGCAGAAGACGATCCTGATGTGGATCTAACAATAGTACTTGAGCATAGACCAGTTCCGGATCATCTGGGAGATTGTTGCTGGCTTCCTCCAGTAGACGCAGGGCAGCTTTCTTGTTGTCCATCTTTTTTAAGATATCTGCCTGAGCCAGATACAGAAAACTGGCATGTTGTGGATAATTAACCCGTTCCTGGGTCAGGAAACGCAGGGCATCTGTCAGTTTTTCCTGCTTGCTGAAGATAGAGATCATGTTACGCCTGGAAACGGTATACAGGCTGCCATCCACCAGACGGTAATAGGCCTTGGCAGTTTCATAATGCTGCTTACGCTCGGCATTAATCGCCAAATAATAATAAGCTTCATTCTGATACTGATCTGAGTAGCGCAGTTCGACCAAATATTTTTCTGCTTTGTCGTACTCTTCAAGGTCAATACTGGTCAGGCCTGCAATAAATAAGGCCTCTTCATGCGTAGGCCATTTTTTTAGAATAGTTTCCAGTTTTTGCAGGGCTAATCTAGTTTCATTGAGCTTGATCAGGTATTTGACTTCAGCCAGGCGCACTTCGATATTGTTGCGGTTTTTGTTGCTGGCTTTTTCATACCATTTTAAGGTCTGTTCCTGGTCATCTAAGGCCTGTAACAGATTGGCCTTCAGCAGAATATAGCCCGTAGATCTGGGACGCTTCTTTAGAGCACGATTAATGGTCAGCAGTGCCTGTTCAAACTGACCATTCTGGGCTTCCAGTCCTGCGACCAGGACAAGAATAGAGGGGTTATTTTTGGCTTTGCTGGAACTGAGTGCCTGTATCAGATAATTTCGATCGTCAGTATCTGTTGGGACGATTCCTGCAAGAATTTCTTCCAGATCGGCACTGTCATCAATCTGTAGAATTTTATCTAGGGTTTCTGCTGCCAGTTCATATTCGTGGGCTTTTAAGGCGATATGCGCCAGATAGAACATTGCTGGGACATCTTGTGGTTCCTGAACTACCCAATGTGTCGAAATATCAAGGGCTGCACGCAGATCATCATGTTCCAAAGCAACATTCAAGGCACGTTGTTTTACTGTGGTGGAATTGCTCTTGATGGCCAGCACAGTATAGTTATGTAGTGCAGTTGGAATGTCGTTGGAAGCTAAAGCAAACTCGGCGATCATACTCTGTTTTATTGCTTCATAATTTGGGTTGGCATGGTAAACTGTTCCTGCTGCCTGAAGCTGGGCAGTGGAAGCCATGCTACCCACAAGTAAGAATGTGGTAGAATATTGCTTAATTGTATGGCCGTGACCACGGCTGTTGATATATCGCAATTTTTTCTTGATCCAAGTAATGCTTTTTATGACACCGATGTTGCACAATAGCATAAATTTAGTGAAATGATGACCTGATATGTCTTTCTTTGCATTGGGTGTCAACCATCAAACTGCCTCTGTAGAACTTCGTGAACAAGTTGCTTTTAATCCTGAAAAATTAAGTGTCTTGCTTGCTGAACAAAGCCAGCACCCTGAGCTGAATGACATGGTGGTGGTGTCTACATGTAATCGAACTGAAATCTACGCGATGTCTGACAATGTCGACATGGTGCTGAACTGGCTCGCCCAAAAAAATGGGGTTGATGTCAAGCAGCTGCAAAACCATGTGTATCGCTATGAAAATGCTCAGGCAGTTACACATCTGATGCGTGTCGCCAGTGGTCTGGATTCACTGATGTTAGGTGAACCGCAGATTCTGGGACAAGTAAAAACCGCTTTATCCCTGGCTAAAGAAGCTCATACCGTTTCGCCAAACCTCAACCGTATATTTGAATATGCCTTCTATGCCGCCAAACGTGTGCGTTCGGAAACTGCAGTGGGGAGTCATGCTGTATCGATGGGGTATGCGGTGGCACAGCTGGCGATTCAGGTTTTTTCCAAGCCAGAAAAACTGACCGTCATGATTGTTGCCGCAGGTGAAATGAATAGCCTAGTGGCCAAGCATCTGGCGGAAATGGGTGTCGGTAAGGTCATTATCTGCAACCGTACCCGCGCACGTGCTGAAAGTCTGGCACAGGAAATCGCGCATCGTGTCGATGTTGAAATTATTGAATTTGATCAGCTGGCAGCGAACCTGCATCGTGCTGATGTCATTTCCAGTTGTACAGGTAGTCTGCATCAGGTGATCCATTTTGCTGATGTCAAAGCGGCATTAAAGAAACGCCGTTACCAGCAAATGCTACTGGTTGATCTGGCTGTACCGCGGGATATCGATGCCAAGGTTGAAAAGCTGGATGGAGTCTATCTCTATGGTGTCGATGACCTGCAAAGCGTGATTGAGGAAAACCTGGCACAGCGTCGTCAGGCGGCGGTTGAAGCAGAAGTAATGGTCAATCAGCTGGCAACTGAACTGGTTACCCAACAGAAAGTAAATCTGGCAGGTGACACTATTCATGCCTATCGTGACTATGGTGAACAGTTACGTGAAGAAGAACTGGCCCATGCCATGCAACGTATTGCCAAAGGTGATCTGGCTGTAGAGGTACTGGCAGATTTATCACATCGTCTGACTCAAAAGCTGCTACATCCCACTTCGATTGTGCTGCGTGAAGCGGCCAAAGCTGAAGACCCGAGCTGTTTTGAGATGGTACAGCATACCTTGCATGAGGTCATGCTAAAACGCCGTAAACCAAAGCACTAGATGTTTTCGATCCAATAAAAAATGGAGATCTACAGATCTCCATTACTCAACTTAAAATAAGAAAATTATTCTTCAAGCAGTGTCATCGTACGCTTCCGGTCAATCTCAAAAATCTGCAACTTCAGATTCTTCATTTCTTCAATACTGCTAAATTTCTTCGACTTAATCTTGTTTTTTAAACATTGATATTGCAGCTTGGTCGAGAAATCAGCTGCCAGCTTGTCTGCCTGTTCAGGAGAAGAGGTATAGTCGCTGACATTGGCATGTTGCAGGATGTGCTGTAATTCATGGTGATGTGCGGCACAGGCACCGAGTACATAATAAGTCGACAATTCTGGATCATCTGGTAGATCATCAAAAATCACATTCAGAATATTCAAGATCTTATAGAGCAATTGGTCCGGTGAAACCAAGGCACGCAATGGTTCAAAATGAATGTACAAATAGGGATGATTCAGCAAGATTGCAATTACATATTCTTCAGCATCAATCTTAGTACTAAAGCTTAAGCTTGCGTCATTATTAACCTTGGGTTGCCATTTGCGGTTAAAGCCCAGTTTTTCCCGGAAAAACTGTTGCAACAGATAGCGATAAGAACCTTGCTTTGGTAATAGCTCGGTTAGCTGACGCAACTCTGCCATGACCTGGCTTTTACCCTCAGGTGTGGTCACATCATGGTTTTGGGCCAGATGAGCAAATACAAAATCGGATAACAGCGGAGCCTGATCTAATAGACGGCGAAAGTTTTCAATGCCTTCACGACGGATCAATGAATCTGGATCATGGTCATTTGGCAGTACAAAGAACTTCAACTCACGACCATCATTGAGTAACGGCAGGGCAATCTCAAGTGTACGTCGTGCCGCTTTCTGACCGGCAGCATCACCGTCAAAGGCAATCGTGATACGATGATTCTGCTTGAACAGGATATTCAGATGTTCGGTATTACTGGCAGTCCCCAGTGTCGCCACAGCACCATGAATGCCATATTGCTGCAAGGCAATGACATCCATGTAGCCTTCGACCATCAGCCACTCTTGGGCTTTCTGCTTACGGCCCTCATACAGGCCATACAGCAACTGATTCTTATGGAAAACTTCCGAATCCGGCGAGTTGATATATTTCGGCTTGATTTCATCATTGAGCGCACGGCCACCAAAGCCGACCACGCGACCTTTCGCATCTCGAATCGGGAAAATCACCCGGTCACGAAGCAGGTCGAAATCACGACCATTGTCGCTGGTACGAATCAAACCTAAGAGCTTGAGACCTTCAATATCCTGCGGGAAAGCTTTTTCCAGGTGCTGCCAGTCTTCCGGTGCATAGCCTAAGCGCCAATAGGCAATTGTTTCAGCACTGAGGCCACGTTGGCGGAAATACTGCTGTGCACTCGCACTATTCGGTAACTGGCGCTCATAGAACTGTGCGATATTTTCCAATAGGTCAAACAGGTTGCCTTCCTGAGGCGCGTCCTGCATTGGCATTTGCTCAAAAGCAGCAAACGGATCGCTATAGTAATCCTGTTCAGGATTCTTAAACTCTGCAAAAGGGTCAAAACTGGTGACCGATGCAGTATCACTGGCAGTTGAAGGTGCCTGATTCTGATTATTGGATGTATTGGTTGCTGCCTTTGGCGCAGACGGTTTTGTTGCAGCTTTAGGCTTCGCTGCTTCACGCTTATATTTAAGCTTGCTGGATTCCTGATTATCTTTAGGTAATTCAATGCCGGTCTGACTGGACAGGTCTTTCATCACTTCAATGAAATTACGGTTGCCAATGTCCATTAAAAAACGGATGGCATTCCCATTGGCCTGACAGCCGAAACAGTGAAAATACTGCTTGTCACGGTAAACGTGGAAAGAAGGCGATTTTTCCTGATGGAAAGGGCAACAGCCCGAATAGGTACGGCCAGTTTTTTTTAATTTCACGAATTGACCAATCACATCGACAATGTCGGTGCGATCGAGAATCTGATCAATCGTATGTTGAGGAATGGCCATAGTCTGCTGAGCTTCTCGTGCTGCGTTTATAAGGTGTAAATCATTGAAAAATTAAGAGTAGGAATTAAGCCGGCTCTATATAAATTCCTTTGTATACCTTTTGCACGATTTGTTCAAGCGCTGCTCAGAAATGGCAAAAGGGCAAGTATGATACCTTGCCCTTTGCAAAATTGCACCTGTAACAGTCGGCTTATTCAGCAGTCGGCTCAGGCTGTTCAGTTTCAGTGTTTTTAGGGCGATCTAACAAACCAAATGACATGCGATTGGTCAGGCTGCGTTCCTGTTTTGGTTCCGGAATATTGTCAGAACCTGAGTAGGTACGCGCTTCTTTACCGAAGATCCCTAAGGTTGCACGGTTAAAGAAACTGCCTTCACTGCGTGCTGAACTTAAGTCCACTGTACCATCGGCATTCACCAGATTTGGATAGTTCAGTTTCAGCACTTCGATATATTGCTGTGAAGTGGCTTTATCACCGAGCTTGTCATAGCCGTAGGCAATGGTCGCCAGAGCTTCTGGAGTTTGTGGCACTTGTGGGTAGTGTTCAATCACCCATTGCGCACGTTCAACAGCCGCAAGGTAAGCTTTACGCTTGATATTAAAACGCGCCGCATTCATTTCGTGCTCAGCCAGTTCCTGACCAATAAACTTCATACGTTGAGCAGCATCAACTGCATATTCGCTTGAAGGATAGCGACGAATGAAATCGACGAAGTTCTGATAAGCCACTTTCAGATAGCTGACATCGCGGTGTGACTGTTTCAGTTTGGTATAGCGCAGCAGACCGTTATAGTTCTGCTCCATGTTGGCTACACCACGCACATAGTAGGCATAGTCCACATTTGGATGTTGTGGATTCAGGCGGATGAAGCGTTCAGCCAATGCTACTGCACCTTCAAAATCCTTTTGCTGGAATTTGACATAGATCAGATCCAGTTGCGCCTGAGCTGCATACTGACTGGTAGGGAAATAGGTTTCCAGACCTTCAAGCTGACGTGCAGCATCACTATATTGCTGACGATCAAGCGCTTTTTGTGCTTTTTGAATATAAACCTGTTCGCTGGCTTCAGGGCCTTTATCCACGACGTCTTTTTTTGTTGGATTACTGCTACAGCCTACCATTGCCGATGCAACGCCTAACGTAATTGCAAGCATTGTCATTTTATAATGTGGTAGCGACATAAAAATTCCTCTGTTAATACGGGCAATGAGCTACAATTGCACTATTAAACCACTTTTGTCTGAATGAGCAAATGAGTCAAGCACAATCTTCCAATTCTAATTTCCCTGAAACTGATTTTAATTTACTTGAAGATTCTGAGGATGCAGATAACCATACTTCAGACACAACTGCAACACGTTTAGCGTTGCAATTTCAAGTGGATGAAACCTATCTGGGCCAGCGTATCGATCAGGTTGCCGCGCTCGTATGGAGCGATTTTTCCCGCGAAAAGCTGAAACAGTGGATCAAAGACGGTAATTTATTGGTCAATGGCCAGCCTGTAAAGCCTAAATATAAATGTGATGGCTTTGAAACGCTTACATTAAATGTTGAACTTGAAGCACAGACCCGCAGCCTTCCTGAAGATATTCCACTGGATATCATCTATGAAGATGATGACATTATTGTGGTCAACAAACCAGTTGGCATGGTCGTACATCCGGGTGCAGGCAATAGTTCTGGTACTTTGGTGAATGCCTTATTGCATCATTATCCAAAATCAGCAGAACTGGCGCGTGCCGGTCTGGTGCACCGTATCGATAAAGATACCTCGGGTTTACTGGTCGTTGCGAAAAACCTTGAAGCGCAATTCTCTTTAAGCCGTCAGCTTGAGAAAAAATCGGTGTACCGCGTTTATGATCTGGTTGTGTATGGCAACATCATTGCCGGCGGTACCATTGATGAGCCAATCAAACGTCATCCGGTAGATCGTGTCAAAATGACCGTACTTCCAGGTGGCAAAGATGCAGTCACGCATTACAATGTGAAAGAACGCTTCCAGCACTTTACCCGTGTTCAAGCGCGTCTGGAAACTGGTCGTACTCACCAGATCCGTGTGCACTTTAGCTATATCGGTTATGGTCTGGTGGGTGATCAGGTGTATATGCCGCGTGTCCGTATGCCAGCCGGTGCTTCACAGTTGCTTGAAGATACCTTGCGTGGCTTTAAACGTCAGGCACTGCATGCTGCGACTTTAGGTCTGAAACATCCACGGACCAAAGAAGAAATGACCTTTAATGCGCCGTGGCCAGAAGATTTCACCAATCTGGTTGAAGTACTGCGCAGCGAAAACAAGGCTTATTAATTTCTTCATTTCCAGCATTGGTCATTAAAAGGAAAGAGACATGCAATTTGTACAAGGTTTGCCTCAAGGCGTTTATGTAGGGCAGACCCGTGTTCATCATGAACAGGTACAGCCATCGGAGCAGCCAGAATTGGCGGGCTTTAATCTGGCATTGCATGTCAATGACAATCCGGCGCGTGTGCAAAAACATCGCATCCAGTTGCTAAAAGACTTCCAGCCTTTTGGCGTGGATAAAATCACCTGGATGACCCAAACCCATAGCACGATTTGTCATACCATCAATGAGAAGATGCCATTTGAGGCGCTGATCGGTGATGGTCTGGTGACGCAGCGCAAAGCGCACGCCTTGATGATGATGACCGCAGACTGTTTACCTGTGGTACTGGGAAATGCAGATGGCACAGAAGTTGCCAATTTACATGCAGGCTGGCGCGGGCTGGCAGGTGGGATTGTGGAAAATACAGTTACTGCCATGCAAACTCCGCCGACCTGGGCCTGGCTCGGGGCGGCCATTAGTCAGCCATGTTTTGAAATTGGCGCTGAAGTAAAAGCTGCTTTTTGTAGTAAATATCCTGAACTGGACAGTGCATTTCAGGCCGGTGAACAGGCAGGTAAATATTATGCCGACCTGTATGCGATTGCGCGTTATATCTTGCAGCAACACGGCATAAATACCGTATTGGGCGGGGATCAGTGTTCTTATCGCCAGCCAGAGGAATATTTTTCTTATCGCCGTGAAGCCAAAACCGGACGCATGGCAACATTCGTGTTTATGGCATGAAAATGTTAAACTTGATTGAAATTCTTGGTTTTTGATTGTTATGTCCCTATCTTCCCAATCTGTTGCGATTGTTTATCACAGTCCTTATGGACACACGGCTAAAGTGGCAAACTTCATTGCCAAAGGCGCACAAAAAACTGGTGTCCAAGTGCATATGATGAATGTGGAACAGGTGGATTGGGAGGTGCTAGACGCTGCCGATGCAATTGTATTTGGCTGTCCGACCTATATGGGTAGTCTGACTTCTGCCATGAAGTTATTTATGGAGCAGTCGTCCAAGCGCTGGCTGGCACGTAGCTGGCAAGGCAAGCTGGCAGCAGCTTTTACCAATGGTGGTGGCTTAAGTGGGGACAAGCTGGCTGTCTTGCAGCAGATTAATCTGTTTGCGATGCAACATGGCATGTTGTGGTCAGGTCTACCGTTAATGCCGACAGGTCGATCCACTACCGATTTGAATCGCATGTCGAGCTTTCTGGGCCTCATGACCCAATCTGACAATGCACCTGTTGAAGTAACCCCACCTGAAGGGGATTTAAAAACTGCGCTGTGGTTCGGTGAATATATTGCCTTGACGCTGGCCCGTATGAATCTGAAGGCTTAGTTGGATTCATAAAAAAACCTCCATTTTATGGAGGTTTTTTTATAGGTATTATGTAACCATTATCGATGGAAAATTCGCGCTTTGTCACGTTGCCAGTCACGGTCTTTCTCAGTTGCACGCTTGTCATGCAGCTGTTTACCTTTTACCAAGGCAATTTCCAGTTTGGCATTTGGACCTTTCCAGTAACAAGCCAGTGGTACGCATGAATAACCCTTCTGGTTAATTGCACCCAGAAGTTTTTCAATTTCACGGCGATTCAGCAACAGTTTACGGGTACGCGTCGCTTCAGGTACCACATGGGTAGACGCGCTCAATAGCGGCTGAATCTGGGCACCAAACAGGAAAGCTTCACCATTTTTAAAGGTAATATAACTTTCTA
Organism: Acinetobacter sp. ACNIH3; assembly: GCF_002918965.1. NCBI lineage: Bacteria > Pseudomonadati > Pseudomonadota > Gammaproteobacteria > Moraxellales > Moraxellaceae > Acinetobacter > Acinetobacter sp. ACNIH3. Next base: position 161,081 of record NZ_PQLP01000003.1, read on the forward strand.
CGATGGTCATACGACCAGCACGCATTGATTTGACTTCCCAGCCTTTTAATGAAAGCCCCGCTTCAAATTTCTCTTCAATAAAATAATCGTGGCGGGCACGTTTATTCAGTGCAATGGTACCGCCATTATTTTTTTTTACTACAATAGATGCTTTCGCCATAATCTGATACTTCCAAACGTGCTGCTATTGTACCGCAACTAGAAATAAGGTGAAGTTTTTTAAATTAATGAGGATTATTCACCAAAAAAACAAGTTTTTGCTAAAATAAGATTCTACATAACAAACAGAGTACAAATGGATGTCTAAAACTCGTGTGATTTATCCGGGGACCTTTGATCCGATCACCAATGGCCATATTGACCTGGTGACCCGTGCAGCAAAGATGTTTGATGAAGTGGTGGTTGCAATTGCGATTGGACATCACAAGAATCCGGTATTTAGTCTGGAAGAGCGAGTTGAGCTGGCCCAAGCGTCGTTGAGCCATTTGAACAATGTTGAATTTGTAGGATTTGATGGCCTACTGGTGAATTTCTTCCGTGAGCAGAATGCTACAGCAGTTCTGCGTGGTCTGCGTGCAGTGTCAGATTTTGAGTATGAATTTCAGTTGGCCAATATGAACCGTCAGCTGGATTCACATTTTGAAGCGGTATTTTTAACCCCTTCAGAGCAATATTCTTTTATTTCATCCACATTGGTGCGTGAAATTGCTCGTTTAAGAGGTGATGTGACCAAGTTTGTTCCGCCAAACGTGGTTGAAGCCTTCGAGCGTAAACTTCAGCAAGGTTGGTAGCGTGTCTTTATATATCACCGATGAATGCATCAACTGTGATGTCTGTGAACCTGTCTGTCCGAATGAGGCAATTTTCATGGGTGAAGTCATCTATGAAATTAACCCGGACTTATGTACAGAATGCGTCGGGCATCACGACAAACCACAGTGCCAGTTATTCTGCCCTGTGGACTGTATCCCGCTTGATCCGAACCATGCCGAGACGCGTGAGGAGCTTCAGGCCAAGTATGAAAAACTGACTGCTCAAAAAACATCAAGCAATTAGTCGCCAGATTTGGTACTATGCGGCTCGAAGTGAGCCAGACGATCGCTGCTGTGGAGATCTCCGTGATTGAAGCAGGGGAGGAAAGTCCGGGCTTCATAGGGCAAGGTGCCAGGTAACGCCTGGGCGGCGTGAGCCGACGGAAAGTGCAGCAGAGAGTAGACCGCCTTCATTATGGTTCTGAGCAATCGGAATCGGAGGTAAGGGTGAAAGGGTGCGGTAAGAGCGCACCGCATGACTGGCAACAGTTCATGGCATGGTAAACCCCACTGGAAGCAAGACCAAATAGGGATCCTTTAGGCATGGCCCATGCTGGATCCGGGTAGGTCGCTTGAGCGTATGAGTGATTGTACGCCTAGAGGAATGATCGTTCTCGACAGAACCCGGCTTATCGGCTCACTTCACCAAATTTTGATCAATCAGTGCATTATGGGGTTGACGTTTTTTTTAGAAAAACTCATAATGCGCGCACAGTTTAAGGCTATGTAGCTCAGTTGGTTAGAGCACCGCACTCATAATGCGGGGGTCACAAGTTCAAGTCTCGTCATAGCCACCATATTCTGAAAAAACCCACTCCGATTGAGTGGGTTTTTTTATGGCTGAAATTTATTTTTGTTAGTTTGAATATCTGAGATGGCTGATTTTAAGACCTGTAGACAAATTTTTGCTGTTTGTTCTCTAGGTGAGAATCTTTCAGTCATTTGCTGAAATGGGTGAATATAATTTCTAAAATCTCTTAATTCTTTGCTGAATCTATAGGTATCTTTCTCGATTATTCCAATGGAATGGGATACTTCAATAAAATTATTGAGCGTCCATTGATCAAAATTTTTAACTTTTCCATCTTTTTTAGGACTATGTGGAGATAAATTAAAAACCTTAGGGTTTGAGGATGCAATATTTAAGAATAATCCTTCTAGTGTGCTACCTGCTAGTAAGACTACTGATAAGTACGCTTCTGCTTTAAATGCTTTTTCAATTTCTCGCATTCGACTATCAATTACAGGAAGTAGTGTTGGTATTAAATTGAGTTGTGAGTAATCAACTTTGAATTCGTGTTTAATAAAGTTATTTTCTAGATATTCTTTTTCTGTATGTAAGTTTTCATCGAGATTTATTTCATGAATAGGTTTAAGATGAATTTCTGTGTTTTTTCGAACAACTAGAAATTTATCAAATTGAAGATACTTATTAAAATCAGCTATTAGCGTATCCAATCTCTTTAGGTCATCCATATAATTAATAGGATTAAAGAGTCTTTGAATGCAGATTTTTATCTTTTCGCTACTATTTATCTTTGCTAAACGAGAATCTGTGTATGCCCATCTTGATGGAAAACCTTGACCATATACATCTGTGTAATCAAAAGCCGAAAAAAAATCTATAATTTTAGGGCCGGATCTATATTCGGTAGTTTCATTAATAAGTTCGCGCAGTTTTTCCAGTGTTTTAGTTGAAAGTTGCATATTTATTCAAAATAATTATTTGGAATAAATATAATAGACCTCTTTCATAAATCATTTTTTGCTCAGTTCCAAGTTGTAGATTCCAGCGATTAAATTGAATCTCAAACCAAGCCTTTTACCTCTATTTCGATAACGCTCAGCAAGGATCTTGAAAGTTTTTAGACTGCCAAATACATGCTCAATTGCTATTCTTCTTTTATTGATTTCCTGATTATAGATTTTTAGTTCGGGATCCAATTTACAGCGTCTTTTGGCTTTTAATGGCAACAGGCTATTCGGATACAACACATAAATCCCCTGATAGCCTTTATCTGCAAGGATAAAAGCCCCAAAAGGAATCTGGTTTAAATTGCGTTTGAACAACTCGAAATCATGCACTGCACCGAAATC